>NZ_ANKP01000078.1:0-45292 GCF_000319775.1 Cupriavidus sp. HMR-1 | reverse complement strand
CTGGCGGCCGCGCTGGCCATCATCGGCAGCCCGCCGGGCGTCTGGGCGCAATCGGTCACGGGCGGCGGGGATGTTGCTCCGGGGGGAGCGCCCGCCCAGACGCCATCCTGGATCGTGAGCTCCTTGCTGACAGTGGGGGGTGGTGGCACCGGCTGGCTGAGTATCGAGGGTGGCGGCACGCTGATAACGACCGCGGGGGCTTCCATCGGTGCCCGTGCGGCTGGAATTGGGGCGGTCAGCGTGTCCGGCCAAGGCTCGCTTTGGGATAGTTGGCAGAGCATGGAGGTCGGCGGCTACGGCACCGGCACGTTGAACATTGCCGATGCGGGCCGCGTGTCGGTGGTCAACGTACTAACGTTGGGGCAGACCGTCGGCAGTGTCGGCACCATCAACATCGGCGCCGCCAGCACCAATGCGGCCGACGCGCGCGGCGCAGGCATGCTCGACACCCCACGCATCGACTTCGGCGCCGGCGCGGCCACGCTCAACTTCAACCATACCGACAGCAGCTACACGTTCGGCACGGTCTTGAACAGCGCCAGTACCGGCACGCACGCACTCAATCACTATGCCGGCGTCACGCGGCTGACCGGCGACAGTTCTGGCTTCAAGGGCACCACCACGGTCGCGGGCGGCACGCTGGTGATTGCCAACGTCCTGGGCACCAGCGCGGGACAGATCGACAGTGCCAGTGCGTTGGCACCGGCCGGCGTGGAGGTGTCTGGCGCGCTGGCTGCCTGGCGGGCCAACGGCGACATTCTCGTCGGCGGCAATCGCGATGGCCATCTGACGATCGACGGCGGCGGCCAGGTGACCAACACGAGCGCCAGGATCAACGCCACGCAAGGCACGGCACGGGCAACGGTGACTGGCGCGGGCTCGCTTTGGGCGAGTCGCAGTGGTCTCCATGTCGGCGCCGATGGTGGCAGTGGCCGGCTCGATGTGATGGCGGGCGGCAGAGTGACCAGCAACGATGCCTTCGTCGGGCGGTACGGCGGCAACGGTGCGGTCACCGTGTCGGGGGCGGGATCGATCTGGAGTAACGACGGTTACCTGCGCGTCGGCGAACGGAACGGCATTGGCTCGGTGTCGATCGAAGCCGGAGGCTTGCTTGTCACGCAGCACAGCATCATTGGCAGGCTGCCGGACAGCTTCGGCTCGGTCAGCGTGAGCGGTGCCGCATCACGCTGGAGCAACGCCGGCGGTCTCATTCTGGGTGACGGCTATCTGACCAACTATGGCTCGGGCGCGCTCACCATCGCCGATGGCGGTACAGTCGAGCTTGGCATCCGGGGGAGCAGCGCGTTGTCATTAGGCGTGAACGGCAATTTTGCTTCGGCGGGCGCCGGCACGCTTACGATTGGCGCGGCGTCGACCGATCCGCTGGCTGCGGTGGGGGCAGGCATTCTCCAAGCGACACGCGTCGAATTCGGCACGGGGTCGGACTCGCTCAACTTCAACCACACCGCTGTCAATTACCGCTTCGACCCAGCCTTGATCGTCGTCGGCACGGGCAGCCACGCCGTCAACCACTATGCCGGCGTGACGCACCTGGCCGCCGACAGTTCCCGTTTCGACGGGACCACGACGGTGGCGGGCGGCACGCTGATCGTCGATAACCGGCTGGGTGGCAGCGCATCGGTGATCGGCACGGGGCATCTGCGGGTCGATGGCACGTTTATCGGCAACGTCAGCGCGTCCGCGCGAGGCGAGGTTGGTGGTGTCGGTCGCATCCAGGGCGACCTGGATGCCAGTAGCAGCGGCGTGATCGGGGGCCAGCAAGGCCAGACGCTGGCCGTGACCGGCAACCTGACGCTGGGTACGAGTAGCGCCATAAACGTCGCGCTTGGCGGGGCTACAGGCAACGCACTGTTCGACGTCGGCGGCAACCTGAGACTGGAGGGCACGCTCAACGTGACCGATCAGGGCGGCTTCGGTGCAGGCATCTATCGCCTGTTCAACTATGGCGGCAGCCTGACGTACAGCGGCGTTGTTATCGGCACGACACCGGCAGGGGTTCGAGCGGACAACCTCAGTGTGCAGACCGCTGTCGCGGGCCAGGTCAACCTGCTCTCTACCATCGGCAACTCCCTTGGCTTCTGGGACGGTGGAGACCCCACGCGCCGGAACAACGGCGTGGTCGATGGCGGCAACGGTACGTGGCGGGCCGATGGGTACAACTGGACCGGCGCCGACGGTGCTGCGAATGGTCCATTCCAGCCCAATCCGACGTTTGCGGTGTTCCAGGGCGTGGCGGGCACGGTGCAGGTCGACGGCAGTGCCGGCGCCCTTGGCGTAACCGGCATGCAGTTCGCTACCGATGGCTACCGCGTGCAGGGTGACGCCATCACGCTGCAGGGGGCGGGCGGTCAAAGCATCATCCGCGTTGGCGATGGCACGACGGCCGGCACGGGCCAGACGGCCACCATCGCCTCGGCGCTCACTGGCGCGAGCACGCTGGTCAAGTCCGACTACGGCACGCTGGTGCTCTCTGGCGTCAATACCTACACGGGCGGCACCGAACTGCGTGGCGGCACCTTGCGAGTGTCGGCGGACGCCAACCTTGGCGCGGCACAGGGTGGGGTGACCTTCACTGGCGGCACGCTGGCGAGCACCGGCAGCTTCGACACAGCACGCGCGGTGATGCTGACGCAGTCGGGCGTCTTCGATGTGGCTGCTGGTACCGAGCTAGGCCTGACCGGCACGGTCTCTGGCAGCGGCAATCTGACCAAGTTGGGTACTGGCACGCTGCGGCTGGACAACACCGGCAACGCCTATGGCAATACCGTCGTGCAGTCCGGCACGCTGATCGGCAATGCCGCTTCGATCTCGGGTCAGGTTGGCAATGCGGGCACCGTCATCTTCGATCAGGCGACCGATGCCCATTTCGCTGGCGACATCGTCGGTTTCGACGGTACGAACGGCAGCATGGTCAAGCGTGGGGCGGGCGGGCTCGTGCTCGGCGGCACCTCGGTGCTGGACTGGTCGATCCAGGCCGGCGGCCTGACCAGCGCCGCCGAACGCTTCAGTGGCAACGCGGCCATCGCGTCGGGCGCTTCGCTCACCTTCGGGCAGGCCACCGATGCGAACTACGCAGGCGTTCTCTCCGGCAGCGGCGTGTTCAACAAGACGGGCACGGGCACGCTCAGCCTGAGCGGAAATAGCGCAGGCTTTGCAGGTACCACCTCGATCGCGGGCGGACGGCTGGCATTGAATGGCGCGCTCGGCGGATCGTTGATTGTCGGTAGCGGCGCGGTCCTCGGCGGTAATGGAACGATCGGCTCTGGCCAGGGTTCGCACGTGACGATCGCTTCGGGCGGCACGCTGTCGCCCGGCAATTCCATCGGCACGCTCACGGTGAACGGCGACCTGACCGTGCAACGCGACGCGCGCTTCGTCGTCGAGGTCAATCCGCTGGGCACCGAGGCTGATCTCGTCCACGTCACCGGCAAGGCCACGCTGGATGGCGGCACGGTGGCCCACGTTGGCGCCAGCGGCGACTACCAGCTGCGTTCGACCTACACCATCCTGACGGCACACGGTGCGCTGTCCGGCAAGTTCGACAGCGTCACTTCGGATTTCGCATTCCTCGCGCCCAGCGTGAGTTACGACTATGCCGCCGGCAAGGTCATGCTGGACCTGAAGCGCAATGACATTGGTTTCGCCACGGTCGCCGGCACGCGCAACCAGCGTGCCACAGCCGCCGCCATCGACAGCATCGGGCTGGCTGCGGGCCACGCGGTGTATGACGCCGTCGCGCTGTTGCCCGATGATCAGGCGCTGGTCCGGGCCAGCTTCGATGGGTTCTCCGGGGAGATCTACGCTTCCGCGAAAACGGCGCTGATCGAGGATAGCCGCTTCGTGCGCGATGCCGCCACCGGGCGCTTGCGCGCGGCGTTCGATGGCGTCGGGGCTTCGGCCGCGCCGGTGATGACGCGAAGCGACGGTCGCAATGTACTGGCTGCCCCCAACGCCGCAGGACCGGTCAGCTGGATCCAGGCCTTCGGCAGTTGGGGCCACAGTGACAGCGACGGCAATGCCGCCCGCCTGAGGCGATCGACGGGTGGTGTGTTGCTGGGCCTGGATACCTCCGTGCTTGGCGACAACTGGCGCGTGGGCGCGCTGGCCGGCTACAGCCATACCAGTCTCGATGCGGACAACGCATCGTCCGGCGGCAGCGACAACTATCATCTCGGCCTGTACGGCGGCACGCAGTGGGGCGCGCTGGGTTTGCGCACCGGCGTGGCCTATAGCTGGAACAACCTCGACACGCGGCGCTCGGTGGCCGTGGCGGGCATGAACGACTCGCTCAAGGCCAATGCCGACGCGGGCACCGCGCAGGCTTTCGCGGACCTCGGCTATCGCATCGACGCGCGCGCCGTTGCGTTGGAGCCGTTCGCCAACCTCGCGTATGTCCATCTCCACACCGATGGCTTCCGCGAGCAGGGCGGCGCGGCCGCATTGCAGGCAAGCGGACAGAACACCGACACCACCTTCACCACCCTTGGCACGCGCGTCTCGACCCGCCTCGAATTCGGCGGCGCGGACGTCACCGCGCGTGGCGCGCTGGGCTGGCGCCACGCGTTCGGCGACGTGACCCCGCTCGCGACGCTGGCCTTCTCGGCCGGTGGCGCCTTCACCGTGGCCGGGGTGCCGATCGCCAAGGACAGCGCCGTGATCGAGGCCGGATTCGACGTCAAGGTCGGCCGCACGGCAACGCTGGGTCTGGCCTATCAGGGACAGATCGCCGGCAATGCCCAGGACCATGGCGTCCAGGCCACGCTCAATGTTCGTTTCTGAGCGCAGGCAGGCAGCGCCAATCGCATACCCAACTATAAGAACGTACTGGGAATTCGTCGATGCGATGACGCCGGAAGCGGGTGCCAAGCCCTATGGCCGAGCCGTGCCCCGCTTCCGCGACAGCGATATGCGCAAGTTCCTCAACAAGAACCTGCCGGGCGACTGGAAGGGCGGCAAGTTCTGACGGCTGTCAGGCGGGGCGCCGACGCATCGGACTGCCCCGCCCAGATTACCCGGCGACGCGCTCCGTGTCCGCCATCACGAACCGGTGCTCGATCAGGTCGGCCTGTGGGTGGTAATACCGCAGGGCCATCGAGAACCGGCCCGCAGGCGCGGGCAGCCAGTTGGCGGTGCCGCCCTCGGGTTGCGCGTGCTGGATGGCGATGTCGAGCGATCCGTCCGCATTGCGTATCAGTCCGGGTGTGCGGTCCCCAATCGCATAACGGCGGAGCGGGTTGGCCGTGAAGAAGCGCCGGCCATCCGGTTCGAACTCGTACATCGACAACGACCAGAATGCGTCGACAGGCATGTTCGCAGGCACGCGCAGCCGATAGCAGTGCCCACCGTCGAATGCCTGTCCGTCGCCATCCACCAGGGCGGTTGCATAGATCGCTTCCGCGCGTTCCAGCGCGCCGAGTCCGACGAGCGCGATGTAGGCGCGGTACACGTAGTCCTTGCCGAAGTTGCCGATATGGTCCATGCCACTGAACCACGAGCCCTTGGGACCGCTTCGACGGATGCTGCCCTTGGGCGGGTGTTCGAGCCGATGGCGCAGCGCCGGCCACAGCCGCGTCCAGGCATCGCGCACCTGCGGATCGAGCGTGCTCCATGCGTCCAGCGCGTCTGCCCGGATGCCAAGATCGGCCCACCCGTCGACCATGAACTGTTCGTCGGCTGGTACGCCGTTGCGCGCCAGGGCCTCGTTGACGAGCGACAGATATGCGGCCGGACTGGATTCGTCGGGTGTGGTGATGAACCGCTTGGGTTCCATGGCGCTGGCCTGCAACAGCATCTGGTCCTGTAGCGCATGTACGGCGGGTGCATCGTGTTCGCCATCGACGAGCGTGCGCGTCAGCAGCCAGACATCGTTGCAAGGCGCCCGGACCAGGGTCGCGCCGACCGGTAGCACCTTTGCCGCGCTGGCATGGTGTGCCGGGCCGGCTATCACGAACGTGTGGGCGCCGGGGCCGTTGGTGCGCGGGCCCAGGCAGGCGAAGTTGTTCGTGAAGGCATCGAGCAGTGCCACGCTGTAGTAGCGGTCACCCATGTCAGGCATCGCCAGCGTCACGGGTGCGTCGGACAGGTCGAGCCACGCCGACGAGTACAACGTGTCGTTATTGGGCATTGTCACTTGCCGGGCGCGATCGTCCAGCAGATGCCGGTTGTGATACAGCCGGTTAGCCGGCTTGCCGCGCGTGGGCGCCTGCTGCGTGAAGCGCCAGCGCGTGCGCGCCACGTCATGCAAGGGGAAGGTGTAGGCGAAGGCGTCGCCAATGCGCTGGTCAAGTGTGGTGGCGTTCAGGGTCATGGTGTCTTCGGGTTTCGATGGTCAGTCCACGGTGATGTGGTTGGCGCGGATCACGTTGCCCCACGCCGTCACGTCGTCGCGCACGGTCTGCGCGAACTGCGCGGTGGTCTTGATCGGTGGATCGGCCATGTTCAGCTGCATGAAACGTTCGCGCATCTCGGCGCTGGCAAGGGCGAGGTTCACTTCCGCGTTGAGCCGTTGCACGATCGCGTCTGGGGTGCCTGCTGGCGCGAACATGCCGTACCAGCTGTTGGTGTCGAACGGATAGCCTTGCTCGGTCATCGTGGGCACGTCGGGCGAGGCGGAGCCGCGCCGCGTGCCGCTGACAGCCAGCGCGCGCAGCTTTCCCGCACGAAGCAATGGCAGCGACGACGAGGTGTCGACAAAGGCCACGCGCACGACGCCGCCCTGCATGTCGTTCAGGATCTGCGGCACCGTCTTGTAGGGCACATGCCGCAGGCGGATGCCCGTCTGCATCTTCAGGGCCTCCATCGTCAGATGGCCGCCCGAGCCGATGCCCCAGGACGCGTAGTCATAGGCATCCGGCCGCGCGCGTATGTGCGCGACGAACTCCTTGAGGTTGCGGGCGGGGAAGTCGGGCGCCACCACAAGGAAGTTGCCGCCTGCGCCGATCTGGGCGATGGGAGCGAGGTCGCGCAGGCCGTCGTACGGCATCTTTGGCTGCAGCGTCTGGTTGATGACCACCGTGGCGGCGTAAGTGAACAGCAAGGTCTGACCGTCCGGTGCGGCCTTGGCGACGATGTCGTTGCCGATGATGCCGGTGGCGCCCGGCTTGTTGTCGATCACGAACGATTGGCCAAGACGCTTGCCGATCATTTCAGCCAGCGGACGGGCGAAAAGATCGGGGCCGCTTCCGGCTGAAGCCGGCACCACGAGGCGGATAGGGCGCGACGGCCAGGTGGCAGCCGCGCCGGCGGGCCGCAGCGCGGCGCCCAGACCGAGCATCGCGAACAGGCGCAATGCATTGCGCCGGCGATGGTCGGCGATGTCGTTGGCAATGTCATCGACAGACTGTGGGAACGGCATGGCGGGCTCCTAGTGGATGCCGAAGTTGTCGTCCGAGCCGCTTTCCAGGACCATGGCCGCCGCGACGTAGAGGCTGCGCGATACATAGCTGCGCACCTGTTTCGAGCGGGCGCGCAGCCATTCGGCCTTGAGCTGACGAGCCTCCACGACATGCGGAGCATCGCCGGATGCCTGCGCCAGCAGGTCGATCACATGCAGGGCCAACTGGATCTCGCCGCGATCCGCCAGTCCGCGGGCGTGCCGTACGATCGCGCCGTGATCGGCGATGGCCGCTGCGATCTCGTCGGCTACCGCCTGCGGCGCGGCCGGATGCAGCGTCGTGGCGTTGCGATCCCACCAGCCGTTTTCAGAGCGGTAGATATCGCGGGCGATATAGGTCGGGTCACCGTAGGTAGGCTGCATCCACGGCTGCTCGAACAGATCCGGTGGTGGTTGCAGCGCGACCAGCATCTCGCGCTCGTTACAGCCCGCGTTCATCAGTCGCACCACCTCTTCGCGCATCCAGCGCAGTGCCCTGGCGGTGTGCAGCAATACGTGCTGGCAAGTGTCCTCGCCTTTGAGGGACGGCCCGAATTCACGGACGACGGTTTCGGGTCGCAGGCTGGCCAGCCGTTCCAGCGTCTCCGCCCAGCGCACGGTGTCGCGCATGGTGCGGAACGGTGTGCCGACATTCGGGATGGAGTCGATCACGGCGGGGCCGCCGTAGAGCAATCGGCTTCCGGGCAGCCAGACGGCGACGGCATCGTCGGTCTCCGATGGCGCCCACAAGATCTCGGCGCGCCGGTCGCCATGTCCGACCGTGATGCCTTCGGTGAAGGTCTCGGTAGGGCGGTTCTGGCCCAGCTTGCCGGCCAGGGCGCCGCTGGCATGGCGGAACTGGATCTCGGCCATGCGCTCCTGCATCCGCTGCGTTTCCCGGTAGCGCTTCTGGCGGGCCAGCACATTGACATGCGCCAGGATGCGCGGCGCGGGGTCGCCGCGTTGCGCGGCATGGTCGAGCCACTGCTTCACGCCGGCGTTGTAGCCCAGGTGACCGTGGCTGTAGCAGATCGCCAGGACGGGCAGGTCCGTCTGCGTGCGCAGGACCTCGATCATGCCCGCCGTAATGCGTCCGCCGGGACCGCTGTCGACCACCAGCAACCCGCCACCCACATCGGCGACGAAGCTCTGGCCTTGGCCATGCAGCAGCCAGATGCCATTTCCAATGGCGTCGATGCCCTTGCCGGTGATCAGCGCGGCGGGGCGGTCCTCGATTGCGTTCATGTGGGTCCCTTCCAGTTGACGAAGGGATATTCACGCGCAGATTCGCCGTTATATGCAGTGGGGAAAGTCCCGGCGGGACCACCGCTGGAGCCGGCGAGAGTAGTACTGGCGCGGGCTGGCGGCGTTTCGGGGCAGGTCGGGTGTGAACCGCTGGTTAGCACCCGCAACTGAAAGTGAGTTCCCGACCCGCCTGCGGTACGCTAGCCGGCCATTTCCGGGGTGCGGGGTACCTGTCTGCGCAGTGGGCTGTCCGGCTGCTTGCCGAGATAGTGCACTTCTCGCCGCAACAGCGTGGCGAACTGCTCCGCCACGGGCGTCATCGGGGAATCGGCCCGGTAGATCAGGCATACCGCATGGCTGGGCAACGGATCCTCGATGGGCAGCGCCACCAGATTGGCGCTCGCCAATTGGCCGGGTACCAGCTGGCGCGGTAGCAGGCAGAGCAGCGACCGGTCTTCGAGCAGTGTCTGGATCATGCCGATGGTGTCGCAACGCACGGCCACGCGCGGCAACGGCAGATCAAGTGCCCGGAAGGCGTCCAGAATCGCGGCGCCCGGGCCGTGCATCCGCTGGCCCGTCAGCACCCACTCCGACCCCACCAGTTCGCGCAGCCTGCGGGCGTTGCGCAGCGGATGGTCCTTGTGTGCCACCACCACCGAATCATTGTCGTACAGCGGCTCGGAGACAAACTCGCGCTCGATGCCCTCGTCCGGAATCGGGCTGACTGCCATGTCCATGACACCGGCGCGCAGATCGGAAAGGTGGGCGGGATAGACGCCGCTGTCGATGCAGACCTGGACGTCCGGGTGTTGCGAGCGAAAGCGCTTGAGCACGGCCGGCAGCAGCAGGTGCGCCGGGCCGCCCGTGGCGCCGATACGGACCACGCCATTGCGCGTGCCCAGCATCTGCGACATCTCGTCGGTGGCCTTGCGCGCCTCGCTGGCGATGAGTTGCGCGCGCCGCAGAAATGCCTCGCCATAGCGCGACAGCACCACGCCGCGCGTGGTGCGTGTCAGCAACGGCACATGCAGTTCTTCTTCGAGCAGGCGAATGCTCTTGGTGATGGCCGGACCCGAGACATCGCGGGCCTTGGCGCCGGCCCGGATGCTGCCGGTCTCGGCCACGGCAATGAAGTCCTGAAGTTGGCTCAGGCGCATGAATTGTCCCCAGTGGCTGGCGTTCTTGATGACGTTTTGCCGCCAGCATAGCCGCATTTCCATGCGCTGGGGCCCCAACCCTCCAACCCTGCAGTCATCAGGCGGCCGGGCCACGCCGGGTCGATACGGTCAGGCGCGACCGGTCCGCACGGCATGCCCGGAGTGCGGTTGCTCGCGATGGCGGTCCTTCAGTTCGCGTCGCAACAGCTTGCCGGTGGGGGTGCGTGGCAGGCGTTCGTCGAAGACCACCGTGCGCGGCAGCTTCAGGCGACCGAGCCTGCCCTGGCAGTAGTCGACGATGTCCTGCGCCAGATCCGGCGTGGCGGCCCTGCCGTCACGTAGTTCGATCACGGCCTTCGGTACCTCGCCCAACTCTGGATCGGGCACGCCGATCACGGCGACGTCCGCCACCGACGGGTGCTGCATCAGCACGCTTTCGATTTCCTGTGGATAGACGTTTACGCCGCCCGACAGGATCAGGTCCGCGCGCCGGTCGCTCAGGAACAGATACCCTTCCTCGTTGACGTAGCCGAGGTCTCCGTAGGTGGCCCAGCCCTTGTCGTTGTACGCGGATCGCGTCTTCTCCGGGGCGTTGTGATACGAGAACGTCGCCACGCCCGAGAAGAAGATCATGCCGACTTCGTTGGGCGGCAACTCGTTGCCGGCGTCATCCACGATATGGATGACGCCGGCCGACGCGCGTCCGACCGAGCCCGGATACTTGCGCCATTCCAGTGGCCCGATGGAGGTCGTGCCGGCGCCTTCGGAGCCGGCGTAGTACTCGTAGAGGATGTCGCCCCACCAGTCGAGCATGGCCTGTTTGACATGGACCGGACATGGCGCGGCGGCGTGGATGGCGACCTTCATCGACGAGAGGTCGTAACGGCGGCGTGCCTCTTCGGGCAGGCCCAGCAGGCGCACGAACATCGTCGGCACCCACTGGCTATGTGTGACGCGGTAGCGCTCGACTGCGGCCAGTGCGCCCTCGGCGTCGTATTTCGCCATGGCGACGCATGTGCCGCCGACGTCAAGCGTGCGCATGATGTAGCGCAGCGGCGCGGCGTGATAGAACGGCGCGGTGGACAGGTAGACCGTGTTCTCGTCGAAACCGAATGCACGGCGCCAGGCGATGATTTCAAGCTCGGGTTTGTCGCGGTCTTCGTACGGCGTGAGCGGCCGGCGGATGCCCTTGGGGTGGCCGGTGGTACCGGACGAATAGAGCATGTCGCGGCCGACCGGGCGCGGGGGCAGGGTAGCGTCGGGGGCGAACGCGGAGATCGCGGCTTCGTACGCTTCAAAGCCTGGCGGCAGGTTTGACGCGCCAGCCAGCACGAAGACAGGCAGATCGAGCGCGTGGGCATCGGCCGCGCGTACTGCTTCGACCAGCGGCAACATGGCGGGCGACGCAATCAGCAGTTTCGCCCCGCAATCTTTCAGCACGTAGGCCGCTTCCGCCGGGCTCAGGTGCGTGTTGACTGCGGTGTAGTACAGCCCGACGCGCCGCGCCGCGGATGCAATCTCGATCAGGCCCGGGTGATTCTCCACCAGCACGGCGATGCAGTCGCCGGCTTCCAGTCCACGCGACACCAGCCATTGCGCCGCGCGGATCGCGCGCGCGTCCAGCTCGCCATACGTGATGACGTGGCCCGATTCAGCCTGGATCAATGCCGGCTTTTGCGGCGCCACGGTTGCCCAGTCGTGCAGCGTTGTCATAACAGGTCGTCTCCTCCTGTTGGTTTTGTATTCTTTTGCGACGCTATGCGCCCAGCGATGCCTCCACATTGCGCAAGAGCGTCAGCAGGCGCGGGCCGAGGTCTTCCTTCAACCGTCTGCACTGTTCGCTGTAGATCGGCACGGCGGCGGCGAGCACCCAGGCTTCACCATCGCGGCGTTTCTGCATCGGCACGGCGATGGTTTCGATTTCGCGGTGCAGGTCGCCGTAGCTGCGCGAGAAGCCATGCTCGCTCAGATCGCGCTGTGCCGTGGCAAGGCGCTCGTCGAGCCATTCCTTGCGCGATGGGTCACGCCGCGCGAAGCCGTCGAGCCACGCCTTGCGTTCGGACTCGGACAGCATCAACAGGTACGCCCGGCCGGATGCCGTGCGCGACAGCGAGACGCGCATCCCGATTTCCGAGCGGAACAACTGCGAACCTACACCCTGCGCCACTTCGACGTAGCTCAGATTGGTGCCAATCCCAGCGAGTAGCTGGACTTGTCCTTCGATGTGATCTGCCAGTTCCTGCATCAGCGGGCGGGCCAGCTGGCGGATCGTCATGCGAGCGAGCGCCGGCGCGGCCAGGTTCAGCAGGCCGAGTCCGGGCACGTATTTCGATAGCCGCTCGGAATAGCGCAGCAGGCCGAGTTCGCACAGCGTGTCGAGCAGGCGGAACAGCGTGGGCTTGGGCAGACCCGTCAGCTCCGCCAATTCCTTGCCGGACAGTTCCTGGACGGTGGTCGAAAAGCAGCCAAGGATGCCGATGCCGCGTGCGAGCGCGCTCACCAGGCGGCCTTCCTGTTCGCCTTCGCTCTCGCCCGCCGTGACGGGTGCGGTAGGTGGCAGTGATGTCACTTCAGATGCTCCCGGTTAAATGCTGATGCTTTTTTTGGCGCGCGTGTCTCATAAATTCTATTCTGTAATTCAAAAAAAGATTAGGTCAAGAGAAATTTTGAGGCGATTTGCTGGACTTTCTGGTAAAACTTGATTGAAGATATGTCACGCCAACCGATATTTTGAGCCACCAAACTCATTTTTCCTACTACCAGGATCAGGGGGAGACACATGCAGCAAGCCTTCATCATCGACGCAATCCGTTCGCCGCTGGGCCGTTCCAAGCCCGGCTCCGCCTTTACCGAACTACACGCCACCGAACTGCTGGCTCAGGTGCTGTCGCAACTCGTGCAGCGCAATGACCTTGACCCGGGTCTGGTCGACGACGTCATTACCGGTTGCGTGACGCAGGCCGGCGAACAGTCCGCAGGGGTTGGGCGCGTGGCCTGGCTGGCAGCGGGATTTCCGGAGCACGTGCCGGCCACCACCATCGACCGCAAGTGCGGTTCGAGCCAGCAGGCCGTTCACTTTGCCGCGCAGGGCATCATGGCCGGCGCGTACGACATCGTGATTGCTTGCGGCATCGAGTCGATGAGCCGGGTGCCGATGGGCGCGGCGCGTATTGGCCAGAACCCATATGGTCCGTCGTTCGAGGAACGCTACGCGCCGGGGCTGGTCGGGCAGGGCGTGTCGGCCGAGTTGGTTGCCGCCAAGTGGGAGCTTTCGCGCCACGACATGGACAGCTACTCGGCGCGCTCGCACCAGCGCGCCGCCGCCGCCCAGGCAGCCGGCGGATTCAAGCGCGAGATCGTCGGCATCCAGACCGTGAACGGTCTGGTGGAGCAGGACGAGACGATCCGCGCCAACACCACCGTGGAGCGTCTGGCGACGCTAGAGTCGCCATTCCGCAACGACGAACTGAGCGCCCGCTTTCCGCAGATCGGCTGGAACGTTACCGCCGGCAACGCCTCGCAGATCAGTGATGGCGCGGCGGCAATCCTGATCGTCAGCGAGCGCATGGCCACGAAGCTCGGCCTCAAGCCGCGCGCGCGTTTTGTCGGCTTCGATGTGATCGGCGCCAATCCGCTGGAGATGCTGACCGCGCCGATTCCCGCCACCCAGCGCGTGCTGGCAAAGACCGACATGACGCTCGAGCAGATCGCGCACTACGAAATCAACGAGGCATTCGCCAGTGTGCCGTTGGCCTGGCAGAAGACGATGAAGGCCGATGGCGCGCGCCTGAACCCGCGCGGTGGCGCGATCGCGCTGGGGCACCCGCTTGGCGCATCGGGCGTGCGGCTGATGACCACCATGCTCCATGCGCTGGAAGACAGCGGCGAGCGCTTCGGCCTGCAGTCGATGTGCGAAGCGGGCGGCATGGCAAACGCCACGATCATCGAGCGCGTCTGACGCCCATCGCAATCCCATACGAACAGGAAAAACAAGCATGAAACTCGACCAGACCATGTCCGCCGTCGTGACCGGCGGTGCCTCCGGCCTCGGCCTTGCCAGCGCCAAGCGCCTTGTGGAGAAGGGCGTCAAGGTGGTGATTGCCGACATCTCGGAAGAACGCGCCGCTGCCGCGCTTGATGCGCTGGGCCCCAATGCCACGTTCGTCCAGGCCGACGTCACCGATACCGACCAGATGACGCGCGTGTTCGACGCCGCAGTCGCGATGGGGCCGCTGCGCGCGCTCGTGCATTGCGCGGGGCTGGGTGGCGCGGTACGTGTGGTGGAAAAGGACGGTTCGCCCGGTTCGCTCGAAGCCTATGAGCGCGTGGTGCGGATCAACCTGATTGGCACCTTCAACGTGCTGCGTCTGGGCGCGGCACGCATGGCGACCAACGAGCCCATCGACGGCGAGCGCGGCGCCTGCGTGCTGACCGCGTCTGTGGCGGCCTACGAAGGCCAGATCGGCCAGATTCCGTACGCATCGGCCAAGGCGGGCATCGTCGGCATGACCATCGTGGCGGCACGTGATCTGGCCCAGCGCATGATCCGCGTCTGCACGATCGCCCCGGGCCTGTTCGATACGCCGCTGCTGGCCCGTCTGCCCGATAACGTGAAGGCCTCGCTGGGCGCGATGGTGCCGCACCCGGCCCGCCTGGGCGCGCCGGACGAGTACGCGTCCACCGCGTTGCACATCCTCGAGAATCCGATGCTCAATGGCGAGACCATCCGTCTGGATGGCGCCATCCGCATGGCCCCGCGCTAAGGAGTCGATCATGACCGATACGCTAGTCAAGGAGATCCGCGGCAACGTGATGGTGCTGACCATCAACCGCCCCGAAGCGCGCAATGCGATGGACTTCGAAACGGCCACCGCCATTGCCGCAGCGCTGGACGAACTCGATGCGCGCGACGACCTGAGCATCGCCGTGCTGACCGGTGCCGGCAACACCTTCTGTTCTGGCATGGACCTGAAGGGGTTCCTCGCCGGCAAGCGGCCCAGCATTCCGGGGCGCGGCTTCGGTGGTGTGACCGAGCGCCCGCCGCGCAAGGTGTTGATCGCCGCGGTCGAGGGCTACGCGCTGGCGGGTGGCTTCGAACTCGTGCTCGCCTGCGATCTGGTCGTGGCCTCGCGCGAAGCAAAGTTCGGCCTGCCAGAAGTCAAGCGAGGCCTGGCTGCAGCCGCTGGCGGCCTGATGCGCTTGCCGCGTCGCGTGCCGTACCACGTCGCCATGGAGTACAGCCTGACCGGCGACATGCTGCCGGCCACGCGTGCCTACGAACTGGGTCTCGTCAATCGCTTGACCGAGGCAGGCGGCGCGCTGGATGCCGCGCTGCAACTGGCCGCTGCGGTCGGCGCCAACGGGCCGCTGGCCATCGCCGCGAGCAAGCAGGTGGTGGTGCAATCGGGCGACTGGACCCGCGAAGAAATGTTCGAGCGCCAACGGCCGCTGATCGAGTCGGTTTTCACCTCGGCCGACGCGCGTGAAGGCGCGGCGGCATTTGCGGAGAAGCGCAAGCCGGTCTGGACCGGCAAGTAACACCCTGTCTGGATTGGCCGCCCCGAGCCTGATCAGGGGCGGCCTTTCGCGGTGGCAACATCCGCGATAACAGACCCGTCGCAGCAAGAAAGACATGCGCCCCCGTGTGAATGCGCGGGCGGTGACAAGAAAAAAACGGTTGAGCCGACACAACCAATCAGGAGACGACAAATGCAACGCAGGACCTTCAGTTCGCTGGCGTTTGGCGCCAGCCTCGCGCTTGGCGCGATCGGCATGGTCGCCGCGGAACCGGCGAACGCGCAGGCATGGCCAACGCGGCCCATTACGATCATCGTTCCCGGCGCGCCGGGTGGCACGACCGATATTCCGGCCCGCATCGTCGCGCAGAAGCTCTCGGCACTGCTGGGCCAACCCGTGGTGGTCGACAATCGCGCCGGCTCGGGCGGGATCATTGGCACGCAGGCCTTCCTGAATGCGCCCGCCGATGGATACACCTGGCTCGTCGGCAATACCGGCTCGCACGCGATCAACTACACGGCCTACAAAAAGCTGAGCTACAAGCCGCAGGACTTCGTGCCGGTCACCGACATGATCTCGTTCCCGAACGTGCTGGTCGTCAATGCCCAGTTGCCCGTGAAGAGCGTGGCAGACCTCTTGGCGCTCCTGAAGAAGGAACCGGGCAAGCTCACGTATGCGTCGGCCGGCATTGGGCAGACCACGCATCTGACGTCGCTGATGTTCACGCAGCGCACGGGCACCAACGCCATCCATGTGCCCTACAAGGGATCGACGCCTGCCACCACGTCGGTGATCGCCGGCGAGACCACATTCATGTTCGACAACCTGACCCAGTCGCTGCCGCAGATTCGAAGCGGCAAGCTGCGCGCGCTGGCGGTAACGAGCGATGAACGTCAGGCCAGCATGCCAGACGTGCCGACCATGGCAGAGGCCGGGGTGAAGGATTTCGTCGTGCAGGGCTGGCTGGGGTTCTTCGGCGCGGCAAAGACGCCCCCGGACGTGGTCGCGAAGATGCAGGCGAGCCTGGCGAAAGTCATGGAGGACCCTGAAGTCGTGCGGCGCTTTCGCGAAATGGGTGGTATGCCTGGCGGAGAGCCGCAGCCGAAATTCGCCGAACTGGTCAGCAAGGATCAGAAGCGCTGGGGAGAGACCATCCGGCTCGCCAACCTGACACTCGACTGATGACGCCGGCATCGTCCAACGCATCCAACGTATCCAACACAATCAAAGCAGGAGACATCGCATCATGACCAACCCTTTGCCCTGGATCAGCGGCGACCTGGAGATCTTTCAGGATGGCATTCGCAAGTTCGTCGAGCGCGAACTTGCGCCCAACGAGGATCGTTGGTGGAAGCAGCAGTACATCGACCGCGAAGTCTGGTACAAGGCTGGCGAGATGGGGATGCTCTGCGCGAGCATTCCCGAAGAATACGGTGGCGGCGGCGGAACGTTCGCCCATGAGGCCATCATCACGATGGAACAGGCGCGGGCCGGCGTAAGCAGCCTCGGCACCAACGTGCACAGCGGCATCGTTGCCCACTACATCCTGCGCTACGGCACCGAGGATCAGAAACGCAAGTGGTTGCCGAAGATGGCGACCGGCGAGCTGGTTGCCGCCATCGCCATGTCGGAGCCCGGCGCGGGTTCGGACCTCAAGAGTGTCAAGACGCGCGCGCTGAAGGACGGCGACAGCTACGTCATCAATGGTTCGAAGACCTTCATCACGAACGGCTATCACGCCAACCTGATCCTGGTGATCTGCAAGACCGATCCCGAGGCGGGCGCGCGCGGCGTGTCGATCGTCGTGGTCGAGACCGATGGCCAGCAGGGATTCCGCCGCGGTCGCATCCTGGAGAAGATGGGGCAGAAGGGCCAGGACACCGCCGAGTTGTTCTTCGACGACATGCGTGTGCCTTGCGCGAACCTGCTCGGCACCGAAGAGGGCAAGGGCTTCTACCAGCTTATGCAGCAGTTGCCGCAGGAGCGCATGATCATCGCGCTGGGCGCATTGGCATCGATGGAGCGCGCGCTGGGCCTGACGATCGAGTACGTGCGCAATCGCAAAGTCTTCGGCGAGTCACTGATCGAGTTGCAGAACACCCGATTCCGGTTGGCGGAGTGCAAGACCAACGCGACCATCGCGCGCAGCTTCGTCAACGATTGCATGGAGAAGATCCTGCGAGGCGAACTGGACCCGGGCACGGCGGCGATGGCCAAGTGGTGGTGCACCCAGCGTTCGTGCGAGATCATCGATGAATGCCTGCAGTTGCACGGCGGCTATGGATACATGATGGAGTACCCGATTGCGCGGATGTACGTGAATGCGCGGGTCAGCAAGATCTACGGTGGCTCGAACGAGATCATGAAGGAGCTGATCGCGCGCGAACTCTGAGGTGCCGCCGGCGAGGCGTCGTCGCTGTGGCTTCGGTCAGGGTTCGCTTTCGATCCGGACCGAAGCCTATGCGGCCGGCGCGTCGCCGGCGAATTCCGCAATCGCCACTTCGCGGAAATGCCTGATGGCCGGACCATCGGCGTGCGGGGAGCAGGCCAGCGCGATGCCGATGCTTGTAGTGTTGGGATAGTTGGCCAGTGTCGAATAGACCAGCTTGTCGCTGCCGAATCGACGCATGATCGACGGGACCAACGCGACGCCAAGGCCGCTTTCCACCAGTGCCAGTACCGTCTGGATCTGCGTGGCTTCCTGCGTGATCCGGGGAAGAAACCCGGCGGTCTGACATGCCGCCATCGCAGCGGCGTGCAGGCCCGAGGCTTCGGTCTGGGCGTACATGACGAACCGCTCTTGGGCAAGGTCGGCGAGCGTAAGCGGTTGCTTTGCCGCCAGCGGATTGCGCCGTGGCAGCGCGGCAACGAACCGGTCTTCCTGCAGTGAAATCAGGGTGGCATTTCCCCTCGACATCAATGGCGTCCTGATGAGGCCGACATCCAGGACTTCCTCTTCCAGGCTCCGAAGAATGCTGGTCGACGTTGCCTCCTTCAGTACGAGTTCGATGCCCGGATACTCCTCGCGGAAGCGCGAGACGAGTCGCGGGAGTACCTGATACGTCGTGGAGCCGACGAATCCCACGCGCAATGTGCCACCCAGACCGCTGGCGGCTGCGTGTACCCGCTCGCTGAACTGGCCAGCGTGGAACAGGATGCGCTTTGCCTCCAGCAACGCGACCCGCCCGCTGGCAGTCAGCGCCACGCCCCTGGCATCGCGCAGGAACAAGGTCGTGTCCAGCTCTGCTTCGAGTTTCTGTATGGAGACGGTCAGGGCCGGCTGGGCAATATGCAGCCGCTCGGCGGCGCGCCGGAAATTCAGGGTCTCGGCAAGTACGACAAAGTGCCTGATGCGACGTAGATCCATATTCCTGGAAGGGTGACAGAGCGCCGCATTTCAATGTCGTGTCGTGGCTCCGGAGGGCGCTTGAGACCTGGAGCTTATTGAAACATGCTGTGCGTCGCAATACGGACACATACGCATGTCGCGGGGCATTCCCGCTACGGCCCCATTGCTCTCAGGCGAGCCGTTTCCCGCCGCCACGTCGGTGCGGGAAACGGCCGGCCGTCACCTCTTTATCCCTTGAATACGGGTTTGCGCTTGTCGAGGAACGCTTCCACGGCTTCCTTGTGATCGGCGGCCTGATGCGAGACCGCTTGATAGACGGCCGAGAGTTCCAGCAGCGTGCCCAGCGACGTGTGCATGCCTTCGCGCAGCAGGCGCTTGGCCAATCGGACCGCATGCGGCGGGTTTGCCGCGATGGCGGCCGCGATCTCCCGGGCCGTGGGCAGCAGAGCCTCAGGTTCGACTACCTGCGAAACGAGATTCCATTCGAGCGCCGTTTGCGCGTCGATGGCCTTGCCCGTGAACGTAAGCTCCGCCGCGCGCGACATCCCGATGATCCGCGGCAACAGCCAGGCGCCGCCGTCGCCGGGAATGATGCCCAGCTTGACGAAGCTCTCCGCAAACTGGGCGGCCCGCGACGCGATGCGGATGTCGCACATGCAAGTGAGATCGAGACCTGCCCCCAGTGCCGGACCGTTGACGGCGGCGATGACCGGGACCTCCAGATTGAACAGCGCAAGCGGCAGCCGCTGAATGCCATGGCGATAGTCCCGTCTGACGTCCATTGCCGAGGCAGTCCCGGATGCCTGCCGCTTCATTTCGTGGATGTTGCCGCCCGACGAGAATGCGGTACCGCTTCCGGTGATGATCACGGCGCGGACCGACGTATCGGACTCGATACGCTCGATCGCGGCCAGGAATTCGGGCACGGCCGTATTGCCCGTCAGTGGGTTCCGGCGCTCGGGTTCCGACATCGTCAACGTGACGACGTGCCCGTCTTGTTCGTAGGACAGGAAGTTTGACATGGTAGGTCTCCGGGATTGGATGGATCGTTTCGACTATAGTTGCGTCTACTGTTTCGGCACGCCTGCGCGCTCGGCGGCGTCCGACCACTTCTTGATCTCCGCGAGCTGGAAGGTCCTCAGCGCTTTCGCGTCGCCGACAAAGACGTCCCAACTGGTGCGCGACAGGAATTCGCTGGTTTCAGGTGTCCGGTAGATGTCCACCATCAGCTTTTCCAGCTTGGCGATGATCGGCTTTGGCGTATTCGCCGGTGCGAACGCGGCGGTCCAGTTCACCATGAAGTAGCCGGGGAATCCGCTTTCCTGAAGCGTGGGCGTGTTGGGCTGGCTGCCGAGCCGCTTGTCGCTGGTGACCGCGAGCAGCCGGAGCTTGCCGCCGTTCAGCAGCGGAAGTACCGCGCCATAGTCGGCAAACACGAAATCCACCTGTCCTGCAGCCAGATCGGTCAGCGCCGGCGCCGCGCCCTTGTATGGCACATGGTTGGCCTTGATGTGACCCATTGCCAGAAAGAGCTCGGTCGCGATCTGATACGAGGCGCTGCCCGCGCCATAGTTGAGGGTGCCGGGGTGTTCGCGTGCCGCGCTTAGCAGCGCGTCGACGGTTTGGTAGCGGGAAGTCGCGCTCACGACCAGTGCCATGGCGCCCACTCCCAGACGGGCAATGGGTGCGAGTTCGCTGACGGGGTCATAGGGGAGCTTGCGGAACATCGCGACATTGGTTGCCACCGGCGAGTTGCTGGCCAGCAGCAGCGTATATCCGTCGGGTTCGGCGCGAGTCACGGTTTGCGCGGCGATGAAGCTGTTGCCACCCGGGCGGTTCTCGACGACGACCGGCTTGCCTAGCCGTTCCTCCATCTGGCGTGCGAGATATCGGGCGTTGGAGTCCGTGCCGCTCCCCGGCGGAAAGGACACTACCAGCTTGATGGGCTTGTCCGGGTACTCGCTTCTGGCGTCCATCGGCGTCAGTGCGCCGCCAATCGTCACCACGAGCGCGCACAGCATGGCCCACCGGCGCGTGGCTGATGTGAGTTTCATTCCTGTCTCCGTGTTATCCGGCTTCGTCTAGTACGCGAAGCGTCAGCAGAGACTATGCGCAGCGCTATGGCGCTGTCCAATATAGAAACGACGATTTCCGATATCCAAAATATATCGGCGTACTGCCGGGCAGTGATAAACGCAGCTTATCGAAGTCTCGCGAATCGCTATTGGACGCGGCGTTGGCACGTGGCTACGCTCATCGCTACAACTCGAAAGCAGGAGACAACGATATGAGCAAGGCGCTTGGCCACATCAAGGTGCTGGACCTGTCCCGTGTGCTGGCCGGACCCTGGGCTACCCAGAATCTGGCGGACATGGGAGCCGAAGTCATCAAGGTGGAACGGCCTGGTGCCGGGGACGACACGCGCGGCTGGGGGCCGCCGTTCCTGAAGGACCCGCAAGGCAACGAGACCGATGATTCGTCGTACTTCCTCAGCGCAAACCGGGGCAAGAAATCGATCACGATCGACCTCGCGTCGCCAAAGGGCCAGGACATCATCCGGGCGCTGGCTCGCGAATGCGATGTCGTGGTGGAGAACTACAAGGTGGGGACGCTGGCCCGCTATGGCCTGTCCTACGAAGACCTGCGCAAGCTCAACCCGCGTCTGGTGTACTGCTCGATCACGGGATTCGGTCAGACCGGGCCCTACGCGGCATTGCCGGGCTACGACTTCGTTTTCCAGGGTATGGGCGGTCTGATGAGCATCACCGGGATGCCGGATGGCGAGCCCGGCGCCGGCCCGGTGAAATCCGGCATCGCCATCACAGATCTGCTCACCGGCATGTACGCCACATCGGCCATCCTTGCCGCGCTTGAGCACCGGAACGTCAGCGGAGAGGGCCAATACATCGATATCTCCTTGCTCGATTGCGTGGTCACCATCAATTCGTACCAGGCCATCAACTACTTTCTGTCCGGCAAGGTCCCCCAGCGGATGGGCAATGCGCACTCGAACATGGTGCCGTACCAGGTATTCCGCTGCAAAGAGGGCGACGTCATCGTGGCGGTCGGCAACGACACCCAGTACGTGGCGTTTTGCGGCGTCATCGGGCGTCCCGATCTGGCGGAGGATGCCCGGTTCACCACGGCGGCACAGCGCAACCGGAACCGGGAGACGCTGATTCCCCAGGTTGCCGAGGCGATGCTGGCCAGAACCATGACGGAATGGGTGACGCTGATGGAAGCGGCTAACGTGCCTTGCGGACCGATCTACAACATGAAGCAGGTGTTTGAAGACCCGCAGGTCAGGCATCGGGACATGCAGCTCGTTCTGGAGCACAACAGCGGTTCGAAAGCCCCATCGCTTGCGAATCCGATTCGCTTCTCCGATACGCCGATTCGCTACCAACGCTCCGCGCCAACCCTGGGCGAACACACCGACAGGGTTCTGCAGGACATGCTTGCCTTTTCAGAAGAGACCATCGACGCCTTGAGGGAGCAGGGCGTGATCTGATCGTTGCACCCAAAAAGAAAACTCAAGGAGACAAGATGCTGCATTCCGCAAAGATGCTTTTTCTGGCTGTTGCCGTGTTCGCCGTGTCAAATGCCGCGTCCGCGGCAGATCAGCCCATCCGCTTGGTCGTGCCATATCCGCCGGGCGGCGCGGCGGATCAGATCACCCGGCTGGTGACCAGCGATGCGTCGAAGTTCCTGAAGGCGACGATCGTCATCGACAACAAGCCAGGGGCAGCGGGCATCATCGCCGCGGAGACCGTGGCCAGATCCGCGCCCGACGGCAAGACGCTCCTGGTCGGCTCGAATGCGCCCCTGGTGATCAACAGCGCGATCTACGAAAAGCTGCCTTATGACCCGGCGCGCGATTTTGTGCCAGTGGCGGGGCTGGGCAAGACGCCGCTGATGCTCTCGGTGCGGGCGGAACTGCCGGTGAAGTCAGTCAAGGATCTGGTGGCACTGGGAAAGAGCCAGCCCGGGAAGCTGACCATGGGCTCGGCGTCGAGCGGCAACATCACGCACCTTGCCGGCGAGAACGCATCAAGCAAGCTCGGCGTGAAGGTCACCCATGTGCCGTTTGCGGGTAGCGCGCCCGCCATCGTCAGCCTGATCGGTGGGAACATCGACCTGATCTACGACGCATTGCCGTCCTCCATGCAGCAGGCCAGGGCAAACCGGATTCACGCGCTGGCCATTCTCGATACGAACCGCTTTCCACTGTTGCCGGACGTGCCCACCATGCACGAACTGGGCTACTCGGGGACCGAGGCAAGCGCCTGGTTCGGTGTGGTCGCGCCGGCCGGCACGCCCGCCGCGCCAATCGCGGCGATGAACAAGGCGATCAACGACGCCCTTCGCAATCCCGAGCTGGTCGAGAAGCTACGCGCAATCGGCGCGCAGCCGATGCCGGGATCTCCCGCGAGCTTTGGGGAATTCATTAACGAAGAGCGCGCGCGCTGGATTCCCGTGGCGAAATCGCTCAACGTGAAGGCGGACTGAAGCATGCAGGCGCTGAGTTCTGTCGAGGCCGTCAAGGCGCTTCGCGACGCGCCGGCCGCGGTGAGCGACTACATCGTGCTGGACCAGGAGACGATCGATACGTTCGCTGGGCTGACCGGCGATCGTCAATGGATCCACGTCGATCCGGTACGCGCTGCAGCAGAGTCGCCGTTTGGCTGCACGATTGCTCATGGACTCCTGACATTGTCGATGGTCACCACGGCGTTCACCCAGTGCTTCTCGTTTCCGGGCCGCAAGATGTCCGTGAACTACGGGTTCGACAAGGTGCGTTTCACTGGTGCCGTACCCGCGGGCGCCCGGGTGCGCGGTGTGTTCGTCCTGCAACGCGTCGAGGATGTCCGGCCGGGCGAGATCAGATGCTTTTGGCAAGTGGAAATGCAGGTGGAAAACAGCGAGCGTCCCGCCATGGCGGCGACGTGGCTGGTGCAGATGCGCTACTGAAAACACAGGAGACAAGCAATGACGGTACTGGAAGTCAGGCACGTTGGAACGACCGCCGTGGTGACGATGAATCGTCCGGAGCAGCGCAACGCGCTCGACATGACGATGCGGGACGCCTTTGCCGAGGTCATTCCGGCGTTGCGCGATGACAAGGCGGTAAAGGCCATCGTGCTGACCGGCGCTGGCGGGCACTTCTGCGCGGGGGGCGATGTGAAGGCAATTGCGGCCGGGCAGGGTGGCGAGCGCGACATCTTCGAGGGACGCGAGCGCATTCGCAAGATCCATCGCTGGTCCGACGAATTGATCGACATGGAGAAGCCGGTCATCGCGGCCGTGGACGGCGTGGCGTTCGGCGCGGGACTCTCGCTGGCGCTTTGTGCGGACTTCATCCTGGCATCGAAGCGGGCCACATTCTGTTCGGTGTTCTCCCGCATCGGATTTGTGCCGGACGTCGGGGCCTTGTATCTGCTGCCTCGCTGGATCGGTCTCGCGCGCGCCAAGGAACTGGTCTTCTCCGCGCGCGTCGTGAAGGCCGATGAGGCGCTCGACCTTGGGTTGCTCCATTCGATCTCCGAGGACGATGTCGTGGCCGATGCCATTGCGCTGGCGAATCGCTTCGCGCACGCCCCGACCGACGCCATCGGCGCGGCGAAGTCCGTGATGAACCGGGCGTTCGAGTCCGACCGTCATACCGTCCATGCACAGGAAGCGATGCTGCAGGCCATGTGTCGCGAGAGCGCCTATCACCAGGAGGCGGTCCGGCGGTTCATCGACAAGGAACCCGCGAAGTACCAGTGGTGAAGACTGCCACCGTGAACATGATGTGAGGCACCGGCTGCCGGCGTGTTGCGGGCACGCGGCAGCACCGTGCCGGCTTTTGCACTGACGCCTTGCGGCAGTGCCAGATCAGGAGTTTTCGTTGAATCATCTACTCGATACCTTTCATCTCGCGCAGTTGCCCCCGGAGGCGGAGGCGTTTCGTGCCGAGGTGAAGGCCTTTCTGGCGGACATGCAACCCAAGGCCCCACCGAGCAAGCGGGCCAGGTCGTGGATGGGCTTTGACGCTGATTTCAGCCGGAAGCTTGCCGGCCGCGGATGGGTAGGCATTACCTTGCCCGCGCAGTATGGCGGGGCCGGCCTCGATCCGTTCCGACGATTCGTGCTGGTCGAGGAGTTGCTGAGTGCTGGAGCGCCCGTCGCGGCGCACTGGATCGCGGATCGGCAAAGCGGGCCGCTGATCCTAAGGTACGGGACAGAGGCGCAGAAGGCGGCTTACCTGCCGAAGATCTGTCGTGGCGAGGCATTCTTTTGCATCGGCATGAGCGAGCCGAACTCCGGCTCCGATCTGGCGAGTGTCCGGACGCGCGCGACACCGGCTTCGGATGGCTGGGTCCTGAATGGCCAGAAGATCTGGACGACCAACGCGCAGCATTGTCAGTACATGATCGCGCTGGTCCGTACTTCAGGTGTTCCCGAGGACAAGCAGAAGGGGTTGTCCCAGTTCATCATCGATCTTTCCCTGCCCGGCGTGACGGTGCGTCCCATCCGGGACCTCACGGGCGATGCGCACTTCGCCGAGGTGGTATTCGAGAATGTGGCGCTGCGGCCGGATGCCCTGATTGGCGAAGAAGGCAGTGGTTGGGAACAGGTGAACGCGGAACTGGCTTTCGAGCGTAGCGGCCCGGAGCGCATCTATTCCAGCATCGTCCTGCTGGATGCCTGGATCGAACAACTTCGCCGCACGGAAGCGACCCGAGACCAGGTGGCCGCGCTTGGCCGCTTCGTCACGCATGTGGCGACGTTGCGCAACATGTCGATCGCCGTGACATCGAAGCTGGCACGCCATGAGAGCCCGGTGGTCGAGGCCGCGTTGGTCAAGGACCTGGGCACCGAGCTGGAGCAGGCGATTCCGGCCTATCTGGAAGCGGCGATTGCCTCGGACCCCGAGTCGGCCGGCGATGGCGAGCTGCTGCGCACGGTGGCCTATCTGAGCCAGATTTCCCCGACGTTCTCGTTGCGTGGCGGCACGCGAGAGATTCTCCGCGGCATGATCGCCCGTAGCCTCGGGCTGCGCTAATACGAGGGAGGACAGTGAATGTTCGTAGAAGCCATCGCAGATATCCTGAAAGACCGTTTCTCGCCGCAGGCGCTCCGGAAGTTTGAACAAGGCGTTGAAGTCAGGGAGGCATGGAGCGCCATCGAGGAGGCGGGATTTCTCGAACTCCTGACGCCCGAAGAAGCTGGAGGCGCCGGGCTGGCGTTGGGCGAGCTGTTTCCGATACTTCTGGAGATCGGAAAGCACGCGGTGCCACTGCCGATCGGCCAGACCATTGTGGCACGGGCGATTCTCTCGAAATCCAGGGGCGGGGCACCCGCGGGCATGATCACGATCGCGCCAAGATGCCGGCGCGAACCGGACGGCAGCCTGCGCATCGCCAACGTGATCGGTGGCGTGGTCGCGGACCATGTACTCGTAGGCTGTGGCGATGCGGTGCTCTTGCTGGATTGCAGCACGGCGCAGCGGGACTGGATCGGGGTGCACGGCAGTCTCTGCGCGGATTTGACGTGGGTGCGGAGTGATGCCGTGCCTGTCGAGGGCGTCACGGTGGACGAACTGGACGCCTGGGACGGCGCCGTGCTTGCCGTGCTGATGGCGGGGGCGGCCCGACGCGCGGGAGATTTGACCCTCCAGTATTGCCAGGACCGTTCGCAGTTCGGACGGTCGATCGGCAAATTCCAGGTCATCCAGCATCAGCTTTCGGTGATCGTCGAGCACATTGCCGCTATGTCCGTCGCCGCGCAAATGGCTTTCGCGGGTGGGGAGCGGCGCCCGGGGGGACTTGCTGCCGCCGTGGCGAAGGCCCGCTGCGCGGAGGCCGTGCAGGTTGTCGCGGCGGCCGCCCACGGCCTCCACGGCGCCATCGGCATCACGGAGGAGTATGACCTGCAGCTGCTCACGCGATGCCTGCACGAATGGCGCATGGCGCACGGGTCGGAGTTGTACTGGAATCGCGTTGTCGGCATGGCGATTCTGGGGCGCGATGGCGTGAAGGTGAGCGATTTCGCACGTCAGGTCTAGGCGCTCGGGTGTACGCATAGTCTGGCGCGAATAGTTCGTTCGAACGTCGCCGGCATGGCCGGCGCGGAACAGAATGGCTGTGTCGCGTCCCCACCGAGGAGTCAACACGTGGATTTCCGCTTCAGCGAAGAACAGGTCATGCTGCGCGACACGCTCGCGCGCTACCTGTCCGATCACTACACGTTCGATGCGCGCCAGGCTGCCGTGCATTCGGCCGCCGGCTGGCGTCCCGACTGCTGGCGCGCGTTCGCGCGCGACCTTGGCCTGCTTGGCATCGGGATTCCCGAGCGCTTCGGTGGGCTGGGCGGCGGCATCGTCGACCACATCGTGGTGATGGAACAGTTCGGCCGCCATCTTGTGCTGGAGCCCTACCTTGGCACGGCCATCCTTGCAGTTGATGCGCTGCAATATGCCAACGAGACGCTGGCCGCTGAAGCGCTGCCCGCCATCGCGGCAGGCGAGCTGGTGGTCGGCTGGGCGCACGCCGAACCGGAATCGCGCTACGGCATGATGGTGCGAACATGCGCGGACGCTGCGGCCGGCGGATACCGGTTGCATGGACGCAAGGCGCTTGTCACCGGCGCGCCCTGGGCCACGCACTTCATTGTCAGCGCGAACACGGATGCCGGTCCGACGCTGTTCTGGGTCGAACGCACGGCGCCGGGCCTGACGTTGATCGAAGCCCCCACCTTTGACGGCGGCCGTACTGCTGACCTGATACTGGCCGACGTGCCGGTGAGCGCCGCACAAGTGCTGGGAATGCCTGGCGGCGCATTGCCGCTGCTGGAGCAATTGAGCGACACCGCCACCGTGGCGCTGTGTGCCGAAGCCACCGGCGCCACGGCGCGAATGCTGGAGGACACCGTCGAGTACGCGCGTCAGCGCCAGCAGTTCGGGCAGGCCATCGGCAGCTTCCAGGCGCTGCAGCATCGCATGGCCGACATGTACATGTTGCACGAGCAGGCCGTCGCCCTCACACAGGTGGCTGCCATGCGTCTTGCTGGCGAGCCACATGAGCGCGCGCTGGGTGCCAGCACCGCCAAGGCCCATGTCGACGAAGCAGGCCGCCGCATCGGGGAGGGCGCGGTGCAGATCCACGGCGGCATGGGCGTGACCGAGGAAACGGCGGTCGGCCACTACTTCAAGCGTGTCACCGCCATCGGCCTGCAGTTCGGCAACGTTGCCTACCATCTGCGCCGTTGTGTCGACCTGCGCTACCCGGCCAACGCATAAGGATCGCCATGGATATCGACGACTCTCCGCAAGACCTGCAGTTTCGCGCCGAGGTGCGCGCCTGGATCTCCGAAGCGTTTGATGACGAGCTTCGCGCCATGATGGCGCAATCGAAGAACGGCCATCTCGACAAGGCGGCACAGGTACGCTGGCAAAAGGCGCTGCACGCGCGTGGCTGGGCCGCACCGAATTGGCCGCAAGCACATGGCGGCCCTGGTTGGACACCCACGCAACGTCACCTCTTCCAGAGCGAACTGGCCGCCGCCGGTTGCCCGGCAGTGTCGCCGATGGGGCTCAAGATGGTGGCGCCCGTCATCATGAAGTACGGCAGCCCCGAGCAACAGGCCCGCTTCCTGCCGCGCATCCTGGCGTCCGACGACTGGTGGTGCCAGGGCTACTCCGAACCGAACTCAGGCTCCGACCTGGCATCGTTGCAGATGCGCGCGACACGCGGCATCGATGCGGATGGCGAGCACTACATCCTCAACGGTTCGAAGATCTGGACGACGCACGCCCAGTGGGCCGACTGGATGTTCTGTCTGGTGCGGACCTCGCGCGAGGGCAGGCCGCAGGAGGGGATTACGTTCCTGCTGCTCGACATGCGCACGCCGGGTATCACCGTATCGGCGCTGCCTACGCTCGACGGCCCGATGGAAGGCCAGCAGGAGGTCAATCAGGTTTTCTTTGACGATGTGCGCGTGCCGGCCGCCCAACGCATTGGCGACGAGGGCATGGGCTGGACCATTGCCAAGTACCTGCTCGAGTTCGAGCGTGGCGGTAGCTTCGCGCCGATGCTGCACCGGCAACTGGACAAGGTGGTTGCCATGGCCGCCGCTCAGCCCGGTGAGGATGGCACCGGGCGGCTGATCGAGGATCCCGTCTTCCGGCAACGGCTGGGCGCCATGTATGTGCGCGTGGCGGCGGCCGAGGCGGCGGAGTTGCGGCTGTTCTCCGGCGTGGCCTCGGGTACGTCGATTGGCGCGGCGTCGAGCATGATCAAGTTGGTCGGAACCGAGACGGCACAGGCCATCTCCGAGCTAGCCGTCGACGCGCTCGGACCCTATGCGCTGCCATTCGTGCGGGATACCTGGGCCGAGATCCAGGGACGCGCTGCCGACCCGCGTCTGGGCCCCGACGATGCCGCCCCGATCGCGCCGCGCTACTTCAACTACCGCAAGGCATCGATCTACGGTGGTTCGAGCGAGGTCCAGCGCAACATCATCGCGCGACAGGTATTGCGGCTCTGAGCGCCCGCTTTGGCGTCCCTCGACGCCATTTGTCACCAGTACCCATCCTATCAATCAGAAAAGGAGACAAGGCTCATGGAGACGGAATACCTCGCGACGCTGCCCAGCGCGATTCGCCACTTCGCCCGGGAGCGGGCCGGGGCCATTGCGTACGCCTTCGAAGGCCGCGAGACCACGTTTGCCGATTTCGATCGCCATACGGATCGTGTGGCGCAGGCCCTGCTGGCCGACGGCGTGAAGGCTGGCGACCGCATCGCCTATGTCGGCAAGAACAGCGACCACTATTTCGAACTGTTCTTTGGCGCGGCCAAGATGGGGGCCGTCATTGCGCCGGTGAGCTGGCGGCTGGCAGGGCCTGAAATCCAGTACATCGTCTCGCACTGCGACGCGACGCTGGTCTTTGTAGGGCCCGAGTCATCGGCATCGGTTCGCAACCTGCTGCCAGCGCTGCCACTGGTGCGCCGCGCCGTGGCGATGGAGGGCGGGGAGCCAGACTGGCCGACCTACACGGACTGGCGCGACGCCTGCCCGGATACGCCACCTGCGCACGAAGCGAAGCCCGCCGACGTGGTGCTGCAGCTCTACACCTCTGGCACTACCGGACGTCCCAAGGGCGTGATGCTGATGCATCGCAACCTGACCAGTGGTACCGAGATCTCGCTGCGCGAAGGCGCCGACTGGTCGCTATGGAACGACGATGATGTGTCGCTGGTGGCCATGCCGGTGGCGCATATCGGCGGTTCGGGCTGGGGCGTGCGCGGTGTTCTAGTCGGCTGCAAGGGTGTCGTGGCGCGCGAATTCGATCCGGGCAAGGTGCTCGACTATATCGAGCATGACCGCATCAGCAAGCTGTTCATGGTGCCGGCCGCGATGCAGATCGTGCTGCGCGATCCGCGCGCGCGCCAGGTGGACTATTCACGCCTCAAGCACATGCTGTACGGCTCGTCGCCAATTCCCGCGGCGCTGCTGCGCGAGGGCATGGCGGTGTTTGGCTGCGGCTTCGTGCAGCAGTACGGCATGACGGAGACCACGGGCACGATCGTGGCACTGCCGCCCGAAGACCATACGCCCGCCGATGTCCCGCGCATGCGCGCCGCCGGCAAGGCCATGCCCGGTAGCGAGGTGGCGGTGGTCGGGCCGGATGGCCAGAGGCTGGCTGCCGGCGAGGTGGGCGAAGTGGTGATCCGCTCGCCGCAGAACATGGCGGGCTACTGGAAGCAGGAGGAAGAGACCGCCCGCACCATCGACGCCGACGGCTGGCTGCGCAGTGGCGATGCCGGCTACATGGACGCGGACGGTTACCTCTATATCCACGACCGGGTCAAGGACATGATCATCAGCGGCGGGGAGAACATCTACCCGGCCGAGGTGGAGAGTGCCATCTACGGCCACCCGGCCGTTGCCGACGTGGCCGTGATCGGTGTGCCGGACGAGCGGTGGGGCGAGGCGGTCAAGGCGATGGTGGTGCTGCGCCCGGGTGTGGCCGCTGATGCCGACAGCATTCTGGGCTGGGCGCGCGAGCGCATCGCGGGTTTCAAGGTGCCCAAGAGCATCGACTTCATCGACGCCATGCCGCGCAATCCATCCGGCAAGCTGCTGCGCCGGGCGCTGCGGGAGCCGTACTGGACGGGCCGCACCCGGCAGGTGAACTAGGCACTCCGGGGCCGGGGAAGGGCACATCCGGCGGCAGATGCCGCCGGGCGGTCGAGGTCGGGGTCGCCCTCCGGGCCATACCCGGTCGATGCGCCACCCGATGCGTCGTCCCCCCGCGGCGGTGCCGCCGTTTGATCTGCCGCAACACTACCTATGGTATCGATATAGATAATCCATCCCATATTTTGTGCGTAAGCACGGGAGGGGTGCGATGCAGCAGAACATCCGGGGCGCGACGACTGTCGACGTCGAGTCGTCCATCAATGAATACCTGGACCGCAAGGACTGGCGGATTCACGCCAATGCCAACCAGGGTTATTCGCTGGGCGGCCTGATCCTCAATGTGGCCGGCAAGGTCACCGCCAACTACTGGCTTTCGCATGTCTACGCGCCCGAGGCTGGCGCCGCGCACCGGGAAGGCGACCTCCATATCCACGATCTCGACATGCTGTCCGGCTACTGCGCCGGCTGGTCGTTGCGCACTCTGCTCCATGAAGGCCTCAACGGCGTGCCTGGCAAGGTGGAAGCCGCGCCGCCGCGGCATATGTCGAGCGCAGTCGGGCAGATCGTGAATTTCCTGGGGACGATGCAGAACGAATGGGCCGGCGCGCAGGCCTTCTCGTCGTTCGACATCTATATGGCGCCCTTCATCCGCAAGGACGCGATGACGTACCCCGAGGTCAGGCAGCACATCCAGGAGCTGATCTACAACCTCAACGTGCCGTCGCGCTGGGGCACGCAGACGCCATTCACTAACCTGACGTTCGACTGGACATGTCCCGACGATCTCAAGGAACAGGTGCCCGTCATCGGCGGCGAGGAAATGCCGTTCCGCTATGGCGACCTGCAGGCGGAGATGGACATGATCAACCGTGCGTACATCGAGGTGATGACGCAGGGCGATGCCAAAGGGCGCGTCTTCACGTTCCCGATCCCCACCTACAACATCACGCCGGATTTCCCGTGGGAAAGCGAGAACGCCGCGCGGCTGTTCGAGATGACGGCGAAATACGGCCTGCCGTACTTCCAGAACTTCGTGAACTCGGACCTGACGCCCAATATGGTCAGGTCCATGTGCTGCCGCCTGCAACTGGATCTGCGTGAATTGCTCAAGCGCGGCAACGGTTTGTTCGGCAGTGCGGAGCAGACCGGGTCCCTGGGTGTGGTCACCATCAACTGCGCGCGACTCGGTTATCTGTATCGAGGCGATGAAGGCGCACTACTGAGCCGGCTTGATTCACTGCTGGACATGGGCCGCGACACGCTGGAGGCCAAGCGCGAGCGTATCCAGCAACTGATGGACGAAGGGCTGTTCCCCTACACGAAGCGCTACCTGGGCACACTGCGCAATCATTTCTCGACGCTTGGCGTGAACGGCATCAACGAGATGATCCGCAATTTCTCGGGCGATGCGTACGACATCACTACGGAAGCCGGGCACGCGATGGCGGTGCGTCTGCTGGACCATGTGCGCGGGCGGATCGTCGAATTCCAGGAAGCCACGGGCCACATGTACAACCTGGAGGCCACGCCCGCGGAAGGCACCACGTATCGCTTCGCGCGTGAAGACCGCAAGCGCTGGCCTGACATCCTGCAGGCCGGCACGGCCGATCAGCCCTACTACACGAACTCGTCGCAGTTGCCCGTCGGCTTTACCGACGATCCATTCGAGGCGCTGGCACGTCAGGAATCCCTGCAATCGAAGTACACCGGGGGCACGGTCCTGCATCTCTACATGGGCGAGCGACTGTCCAGCGGCGAGGCCTGCAAGCGGATGGTGCGTCGCGCGCTGGAGTCGTTCCGGCTGCCTTACATCACGATCACGCCGACGTTCTCCGTCTGCCCCAAGCACGGCTATCTGGCCGGCGAACACCGCTTCTGCCCGAAGTGCGACGAGGACATTCTCGCGCGCAAACGCGCCGCGCTGGCGGCGTGAGGTTTCCCGATTTTCAACCCGACGTTTCGCACATGAGGAGCAACGCCATGACTGATCTCGCTGTCGCCCGCCATTTCTCGATCGAACCCGCACTGACACTCAAGGACGAAGAGCGCCAACCCTGCGAAGTTTGGACCCGCGTGATGGGCTACCACCGTCCGGTGGCGAGCTTCAACACCGGCAAGAAGGGCGAGCATGCCGAGCGCACGTTCTTCGATGAGGCCCGCTGCGCGGCCTGAGCCCATCTTGGCAGACCTGAAAGTCGGCGGTTTCACACCGCTGACCAGCATCGACTTTCCCGGGCGGCTGGCCGCGGTGGTGTTCTGCCAGGGATGCCCCTGGCGTTGCGACTACTGCCATAACCCGCATCTGATTCCGGTCGGCAGCCCGTCAGCGCGGGCCTGGGAAGACGTGCTGGTATTCCTGGCGCGGCGGCGTGGCCTGCTGGATGGCGTGGTGTTTTCCGGCGGAGAGCCCACGCTGCAGGCCGCGCTACCCGCCGCCATGCGCGATGTGCGGCAACTGGGTTTCGAGGTCGCCCTGCACACGGCCGGCATGTATCCGGACCGCCTGGAGGCTGCGCTGCCATGGGTCGACTGGGTTGGCTTCGATATCAAGGCGCCCGCGCACCGCTACGACCACGTGACCGGCACGCCCGGAAGCGCCACACGCGTGATGGACTCGCTGGAGCGTCTGGTGGCAAGCGGTGTCGCCTATGAATGTCGCACGACCTGGGACCCCGAGCTATTCGATGAGGCCGAATTGATGGCGCTGCTGCATACGCTGGCGGAGAAGGGCGTCCAGCGCTGGTCGTTGCAAGTCTGCAATCGCGCCGGAATGCCGGTGCCGCACCCGGCGGGGATTGCAGACCGCATCGCAGCGGCGTGCCCGCGGATTGCCGTGCGAATGCAAGCCTGATTTACTCAGCCACGAAGCGTTGCCACGCGCCGGTTTCCTGACACACGCCAACCCTTTCGCAATGTAGTCGGACCTGCTCTTCGTCGAGATCGCGTGCAATTGATACGTCGCTGTCGAACGCGATCTTGAGCGCCCGTGCCACGTGGGCATTCTCGATGGGAAGTTCCCAGGTCAGGAATAGCTGGGTGCAATCCTGATTCGTCGGAAAGTCGGCGGCATTGAAACGGCTGCTGCCGCGCGGAATCACTGCGTGAGGCTGACAGGTATCGAAGATCAGCACCGTGCCCCGCTGCAGCGGAATACGAAGATCCAGCAAGGGGAAGTGGACGTCCTGTCCCTTGTCATCGCTCAGGAAGAGATTGCAGAATGCGGCGCCGCCATACTGGTCGCCGTCATGGTGATACCGCGCCCCGCGACAGACCATAAGCGCGACATCGCTCGCGGCCAGCACTTCGGGCAGGCCGAGCGTGCTTGTCCAATCCGAGACGGCGCGCACGCAGCACGAATAATCCGACCAACGCGCGCGTGCTCGCGCCAGGGGCATGACCTCGACATCCCCCACTTCCAGGTTCATGTGATGTGAGATTTCGCGCGCCCAGTCTGCGGTCAGCCGGGCGGGGGGCTCTGGAATGTCGACGGTGCCGGAGAGCACGACGTCACTCACGCGCCGGCTGCGAATGGCGTCGCCACTCCAGTAGTAGGCGGTGAGGGAATCCTGAAGATGAGGTTGCGGGTGGCTGCGGCTCATAGGCTGCAGTGTAATGCGTTAGCCGGGGCCGTGGGGACGGCCCCAACTGTGGAAACGCTACCAGGTGTACTTCACGCCCACACGAAGCGCGTACTGGTAGAAGCTCTGCGCGCCCCACGCCCCCGACACATTGGTCCATCCAGTCCAGCGCTTGCTGAACTGGGCATTGGCACCAATCTTCACCTCGTAGCGGTTGCTCGGATACATGCTGCCCAGCGGGAGTTCGTTGAACGAGATGTTGCTGGATACACCGGTGTGCCACCAGTTCAGCGTCAGGTAAGGCTGCCACGTGGTCTTGCCTTCCTCGCGCACATACGTCCGGTGAAACCGCACGCCCAGGCGCGAAATCCAGCCGTGGGAGTTCGCCCCGTTGATCTGGGTGCCGTTGGGCTCGGTGATGTTGTCTTCGTTGTAGCCCACGTAGATCAACTGGCCCTGCGGCTCGACGATCCAGTTGCTGCGCGTCGGGATGGCGTAGCCGGTCTCGCCCGAGACGGCCCAGCCGGTAGCGTTGTAGCGCACGGTCGGCAGCAGTTGGCCTTCGACGCGATTGGCGAACCAGCCGTACTGGAACCAGGTGTCGACGTAGGCGCCCAGCTTCTGCTCGTCGTTCTGGTACCACGTGCCGTAAGCGCCAACGCTCCAGCCCTCGACCTTGCCCTTCGCGCTGAACGGGTTGCCCCGGGCGTTCGCATCGGTGCTGGCAAAGCCGTAGCTACCCATCACGCCAAGGTGCCCGCGATCGTTGCCGTCGTCGCGGAACAGCTTCCACTTGGCCAGTTCGGCGCCGCCGTGCAGCAGGAAGGAATCGGTGCTGGTCTTGAAGACGCCGTCGGCGCTATGGCTGCCCTCCCATTTGCCGACCATGCGCAACCAGCCGGAGCGGGGTTTGTCGTCGGCACGGTCGAAGCCTTGTTCCTCGACATACTGCGGCTCGCCCAGGCGGTCGTGCAGGCTGTGGACGAACATCTGGCCGGCCAGGCGCTGATTGGCCAGATAGGCGGCCACTTCGGGGCGGTACAGTGGATCCGGCGTTGGTGGCGCGGGGGGAGAGGGCGGTTCCGGTGGCGCGGGCGGCGTGGGCGTCTGATCGGAACGCAGGTACCACGAATTCGCATCCGTGCCGTCGTTGGCGCCACGGAACAGGCGATACTCGTAGGCACCCGCGACGGCACGGCCATCAAGCGCGAACGCTCCGGCGGCGGTGGTGCCGCCATTGGTCGCGTTCACTACCTGAATGCCGTTCGCCACGGTCAGCGCGCCGGCGCCTCCGGCATTGTTGATGCGCAGTTTCGAACTGCCGGTTGCCGTGCCGCCATCGACAACGAGCTTGTCCGACGGCGCGCCGTCGCTTGCCAGTACCGTGTTGAGCGCGATGGTGCCGTTACCGCTGTAGTTCTGCACCGTCAACGTCTTGAACGTATTGTTGACCGGCGCAGCGAAGATGATCTGGCTCGGGTCATTGACCAGCGTGGACAGATTAGAGTTGTCGGTGAGGTTCCAGGTGCTGTCCTTGAGCGTCAGGTTGAACGTGGATCCGTCCTTGCGCGTGGTGGCTCCGGTGAACACGGAGCCGGGCGTCATTGTGAGGTTGATCTGTGCGTTGTTCTGCGATTGCAGATTGGCGATCACATTGAACAGGCCCGTACCTGAAATGCTGGAGTTCGCGCTGCCCAACACACCGAAGGCACTCTGGTCGGCCAGGCGGATCGTGGCGCCGTTGAGGACAACGGTACCGGCCTGATCGGCGAACACGGCGTGGGCGCCGCTGCCATTAGTCGTGATCGAGGTCGGACCGGAGAGCTGGATAGTGCCGTTGTAGGTAGCGGGCGAGGTCTTGCCAGAGGCATAGACGCCGTACGCATTCGCGCCGCTGGTAGTGATGGTTGCGCCGTTCTGAATGTCAACCAGGCCACCAATGCTGCGGACACCGCCCGAGGTCGCCTGCGTCGTGTTGACAGTCAGCAGCCCCTTGAAGGTGGTGGTCCCGCTCAGCGCGCTGTTGACGCCCCAGGCGCCAACGGTTTCGTTGGAACCGGCGGCGGACCCTGGCCTGTACCACGTCACGCTTCCGCTGCCTCCAGTCGTGTTGACGTTGACCGGCCCTTGAAACGTCATGGTCCCGCTATTGCTGTCGTTGTAGATGCCATGGGCGGCAGGGCCGCTGGTGGTGATCGTGACCGGACCGCCAAAGGTCATTGCAGATCCACCACCGGCGATCCGGCTGGCGCTGGTATTCCAGATGCCGTACGCGGATTCATAGGTGTACGAGAGGAAACTGCTTCCGACCGGCGTGATGCCGCCCACCGTGTTGATCGTAGTGGCGCCCGTGACGTTCAACGTCCCCAGAATCCCGCGAATCCCCGCAGAGCCGACTCCCGAAGCGCCGGCAACCGGATTCACGCCGGTTTCAATCGACAGGTCGCCGTTGAGTTGTACGGTTCCCGCATCGAGTCGTATCCCGAATCCCTGGTCTCCATATGTATGAATGGCGGAGTTCCCGTTCGCGGTAATGGTGCCGCCGCCGACGCCGGTCCACATCCCGTATCCGCGCCCCTGGCTTGCTGCCAGCTGCGAGTTGCCCGTGATGGTGACGGCTCCGGAATCGGCCCGCAGGGCGGCCGCTTCATTGACGTTGTTGATGCCTGAGTTCTGGCCGTTGATCAGTGAAATCTGTATCGGCTGCCCCTGGCTGTTAACGTTTGCAATGGCGTTTGCGGCGGCCGCGTAAATCCCGGAGCCTGCCACGCTATCCACATTGATCGTTAGCGCGTTGTTGGCGTTGAAGGTGCCGCCGCTGTTCACGCGAACGCCGTTGTAGAACGTGTTGGCAGTGCCGCCCGGCAGCGCGTTGATGACCGTGCTGCCATTCGTCGTGACGGTGCCGCCATCGACGAAGATTGCACCCGCGTTGCCGGTGGCGACCGTACTACTGATGTTTGCCGCCCCAACTGTTACCGAGCCGGCCGATGACGTATGAATTCCACCCTGACCGCCGGTCAGGGTGACGGTGTCGGCCGAGATGCTGGAGCCGCTTCCGGAAGCATCGAACACGTACCCACTGCTGCCGTTGATGCCGAAAGTGGACGTGCCTGTGAACGCGACGCTGCCACCGCCGGTAGCCTGTACCGTGGGAGTGCTCGACCCGGCGGGGATCGTGCCGGAGATGCTACTGCCGGTATAGGTCACGCCAGGTCCTGTGGCGCGGATGATCGCCACGCTACTGGCAGAGGTTCCGTAAGCGTGATTCGGCGTATCAACGAAGGTATTTCCCTGGCCAACACCCTGAATAAAAACCTGGGCGATGGCGGGCTCGTATTGCATCAGCAAAAGCACTGCCACCGCCGCAGACGTTGCCTTCAGTCTCGGCCTTCTATGTCGGGAGGAAATTGGGATCGATCTGATCGTCATGCTCTCTCCAGTTAGTCGACTTGCTGATGGTCCGAAAGCGAGCCCGTGCGAGACGGGGAGACTATTGCCGGGGTCTGAAGGCTCCGGAGAGGCGGGTCCCGCGACACGTGGCAAAGATCGTGTTGATGGAGCGCCTCATGCAGATTAGTGTCGTAAAGGAATATTTTTGTGTGAAACTTTTAATATCTTGATATTAATATTTTATTTTAATTTATGATTATTGATCCACGTGATGACGGGGTGTCAAATCCAGCAATCAAGCCGAATCTCTGCCGTGCAATCCGATCGTGGGCGACGGATTAAATGCCGGAATTACGAAAATCTGATTTTTGAGATTTAGTTATTCGACATGGTTTTCGCGTGGCGATCGCTCATTGCATCCGCGCCTCGAAAATGCCGATCATGCGCAGGGCCAGCGGCGAGAGATAGGCACCCGCCCGCGACATCACGCCCACCCGTCGGCCCAGGTCTAGGGCATCAGGCCGCAGTGCGATGGGGCGCAGGCCCGCCTGGGCGCCATTGCTGGTTGATCCCGCGATGCAGAGCATTTCGGTGCCGCGCACCAGATCGAAGAGGGCCGTGCTGCCGAAGTCGGTCTCCACGCGCAGGATCGGCGCGGGCAAGCCCAGTTCCGTAAAGGCGGCGTCGATCTGCTGGCGGATCAGCACGTGCGCGCTAGGCAGCAGCCACTGCTGGTCGGTCAGGTCCGCCAGCGTCAGGTTGCGTCGTCGTAGCAACGGATGATTCTCGTCGGCCACCACCGCCAGGCGATCGGTGAACAGCTCACGCGATACCAGGGCCGGGTTTGCCTGACGCGGCAACGGGGCGATGGCCAGGTCGAGTTCGCCGGCCTGCAGCAGGTCCATCAACTCGCGCGCCACACGCATCGTCAGGCGCAGCCGTGCCACTGGCCGCTCGCGAATCAGTTGCCGGCACGCGCCCAGCACCAGCGCATTGGGCATCGACGGGGAATAGCCGAGGCGCAGCATCCCTTGTTCGCCGGTCTGGATGCCGCGCATTTCCTTGATCGCGTCTTCATATTCCAGCCGGATCCGGCGTGCCCGTTCCAGAAAGACCGCTCCCGCCTGCGTGACGCGCATACCCAGCGTCGTGCGTTCGAATAGCGGTACGCCCAGTTGCGCCTCCACGCGCTGCACGGCCTTGGTAAGTGCCGGCTGGGTCATGTCCAGCGCCTCGGCGGCACGCCCGATGCCACCGTGGGCTTCTACAGCCAGCACGTATTCCAGATCGCGAGTCTCCATCGCACATTCCTGATGTTTATGACTTTATTCCAGTCAATGCATTGTAGTGATGCCCGTCATCTTACAGACTGGGCGCACAAACACCAGACAAGTTGCAAGGAGACATGCATGACGTTCGCCTACTTCCTCAGGCGCGCCGCTCGTTACTGGGGCGATAGTCCGGCCGTGCTGTACCGGGATCGCGTGCTGACCTATCGCCAGCTCGACGAGCGTTCCACGCGGCTGGCGAACGCGCTGCTGGCACTGGGCCTGACCCGTGGCGACCGCGTGGCGATCCAGGCGCGAAACTGTCCGGAGATCGTGGAGATCGAATGCGCGCTGTACAAGGCCGGGCTGGTCAAGGCCGCGCTGAATCCCCGCTTCACTGCCGAAGAGGCGTCGGATGTCGTGGAAAACTGCACGCCGCGCGTGATGATCGTCGGCCCCGGCTACACGCGATACCAGCGGGAATCGCGCGGGTTCGGCTGCGTGGAGCATTTCTTTGCGATTGCCGGGGCGGAGGGCCAGTACGGTGCCTATGAAGCACTGATCGATGGCGGCGCCACCACCGCCATCGACTATGTGCCACAGCCAGACGACCTCGCCGTGCTGCATTTCTCGTCGGGCTCCACCGGCAAGATCAAGGCGGCAATGCAGAGCTATGGCAACCGGCTGGCGTCGATGCGCAAGATGATCCTGGGCATGGATCGCCCTGCACGCCCGGGCGATCGCCTGGCGTTGATCGGGCCGATTACCCATGCGTCTGGCATGTTGATGCAGCCGTATCTGTTCCTTGGCGCCACGCTGGTCCTGTTCGAGAAGTTCGAGCCCGCGCACTTCCTGGCCGAGGTGCCGCGTCTGAACCTGACGCACGTGTTCATGGTGCCGGCGATGATCAACCTGCTGCTGGCCGAGCCCACACTGGCCACGGCAGACCTGAGTTGCCTGAAGACGCTGGCCTACGGCGCCGCGCCCATGGCGCCCGCACGCATTCGCGAGGCGTGGGAACGCATCGGTCCAATCCTGTCGCAAGGCTACGGCGCCAGCGAATCGACGTCCGGCGTTACCCGGCTATCCACGGCGGATCATGCCGAGGCACTCGCGCGGCATCCAGAGCGGCTGGCATCGTGCGGTCGCGCCATGGGGGAAACCGAAGTGCGGGTCGTCAACGAACGCGGTGAGGAGGTCAGCGACGACGAGATCGGCGAACTCGTGATTCGTGGCGAGGATGTGTTCCAGGGCTACTGGGGCGAGCCCGGTCTCACCAGCGAAGTACTGATCGACGGCTGGCTGCACACCGGCGACCTGGCGCGTGTGGATGCCGATGGCTACCTGTACCTCGTCGATCGCAAGAAGGACATGATTATCTCCGGCGGCTTCAATGTGTACCCGACCGAGGTGGAGGCGACGCTGTACCAGCATCCGGACGTCATGGAAGCCTGCGTGATCAGTGTGCCCGACGAAACCTGGGGCGAAAGCGTCAAGGCCGTGGTGGCGCTGTGGCCGGGCCGGCAAGCCAGCGCATCGGAGTTGATCGGCCATTGCCGCGCGCGCATTGCCGACTACAAGTCGCCGCGCACGGTCGATTTCGTGGCCGAACTGCCCAAGAACGCAAGCGGAAAGCTGGCGCGCAAAGTCGTGCGGGAACAGTACTGGGTGGGCGCCAGCCGCCGCGTCAATTAAGGGACACATCATGTTCGATCACCTGACCAACCCCGTGCTGCTGGAAACGCGCGCGGCGATCCAGCGCTTCATCGACGAGGAACTGCGGCCGCTGGAGCGCGAGCTGGATCTTGGCGCGGAAGACCCGTGGCCGCGCGAGGTGCTGCGCAACGTCTGGCGCCGTTCCAGCGAACTCGGGCTCTACGCGGCCTGTCTGCCCGTGGAACTGGGCGGCAAGGGTCTCAATATCGCGGAGCAGTGCGCGCTCAAGGCCGATCTGGCCGCCAGCGGGGCGGTGTTGGCGCCGCACGTGCTGGGTGATCTCGGCGGGCCGCCGCGCGTGGGTAACATGCTCAAGTACGCGACGCCCGACCAGATCGAACGCTACTTCCAGCCGGTCATTCGCGGAGAGAAGTCCACGTGCTTCGCGCTGACGGAGACGCATTCTGGCTCGGATGCGCAGAGCATTCGCACCAGTGCCGTCGTAGATGGCGATGATCTCGTTATCAACGGAGAGAAGCACTACATCAGCGGCGCGCCGTTCGCGGACTTTGCCATCGTGATGTGCGTGACCGATGCCGCCACCGCGCCACCGGCGATCACGGCGGTCCTCGTCGACCTTGATCTGCCGGGCGTGACTGTCAGCACCGAGTACGTACCGATGTCGGGCCAGCATATTGACGGCGATATCCGCTTCGAGAACGTGCGTGTGCCGCGTGCGAACATCTTCGGTGGCGAAGGGCGTGGCTTCAAGCTCGGCATGTCGCGTATCAACGTCAACCGGCTGTTGCATTGTCCGTCGATGCTGGGGCTGGCCACGAGTGCCTACAAGGCGTCAGTACAGTACGCGGGCACGCGCCGCCAGTTTGGTGGCCCGATCGCGCGTTTCCAGGCCATCCAGCACATGCTGGCCGATATGGCCGCCGCGCTGTGGGCGTGCGAGAGCATGATCGCGCAGACTGCGATGCTTGCCGATGCCGGCGCTGACCTGCGGATGAAGGCGGCGGCGTGCAAGCTGTTCGTGTCGGAGCGCTGCTTCGAGGTGGCGGACAAGGCGGTGCAGATTCACGGCAACGTGGGCGTGACGCGCGGCCATCCGGTGGAGCAGACCTGGCGCAAGCTGCGCATGTTCCGCATCTTCACGGGCACCAGCGAGATCCAGCGGAATACGGTCGCCAAGGCGATTCTGGATCCCACTGGGGCATGACCATCTGGCCTGATCGGGTCTGACCTGATCGACGGGCCTCAACGCATTTGCGTGGCGACATTGCGATACAAGACAATGCGCCGCATGACAGGAGACAAGCATGAATCGTCGTCAGTGGTTTGCCACAGCAGGCGCCGTGGCCGGTGCCACGGCCCTGAGCGGCATGATGAGCCGCGTGGCCAGCGCAGCCGCGCCCTATCCATCGCGCCCGATCCGTCTGATCGTGCCGTTCATCGCGGGAACCGCGCCCGACTCGATGGCCCGTACGATCTCCGCCGAGCTGGCGCCCGTGCTGGGCCAGCCGTTGGTGGTGGAAAACATCGGTGGCGCGGGCGGCATCATCGGCGCTCGGGCGCTGAAGCGTGCCGAGCCGGATGGCTACACGCTTGGCGTGCTGGCCAACCAGCACGTGATCAACGTCCACCTGTATCGTGACCAGCCGTATGACGCGACCAAGGACTTCACCGCGATTTCGGCGCTGTCCGGCGGCCCGGTAGTGTTGGCCGTGCCGGCCTCGTCGCCATACAAGACAGCGCGTGACCTGATTGACGCAATGCGCCGGCAGCCAGATGGCTTGAACTATGGATCGGGCGGAAAGGGCAGTGTGTCGCACCTGGCAGTGGAGTCGCTGCTCCACCAGACGCGAACCAAGGCGGTTCACATCCCCTACAAGGGTGCCAGCGAAATTGTCACCGCGATGATGAGTGGGCAGACGCAGTTCGGCATGCCCGTTCTATCGACAGCGGCACCGTTCCTGCGTAACGGACAACTTCGTTCGCTGGCGGTGTCGTCAGCCGCGCGGTCGATCTATTTTCCCGACGTGCCGACGCTGGCGGAATCGTTGCCGCCAGGCTTCGTGCTCGACAACTGGAGCGGCCTGTTTGCCCCGGCTGGCCTGCCAGCGCCGCTGACGAAGAAGTTGTTCGATGCCATGGCCGCATTGCAGGCCAGTGGGAAACTCGATGCGTCGATGAAGGCAAACGCGGGAGAGATTCGCAGGAGCGCATCGCCCGCCGAATTCGCGCAGATGGTAGCCGCGGATAACGCCCGCTACGACAAGCTCATCGGCGAGATCGGGATGCGGGGGGAGGTGGGCTGAGACATCCGGCAGCCCGCACGGGCGGGCACCGATGGCACGCGACATCATTGCCACGCTCGGCGCTTGAACCGGGGTGACCGGATCTCCGGTCAGCGGGAAAGCGTGCTGTACCAGAAGGGCAGTGCCGCGGCGGCCATCGCCACGGCCAGCGGGGCGAGTTGAGCCAGGCCGGAGAGCACTGCGTGTAGGGCGGATCGTTGTGACATGGCGGCGACGGAGTGAGAATGTCGTGGCATCATGCGCTGTCGAACCTGAACCGCGCCTGAGCGCGGCGTTCAGCTTCTGTTCAGGCTTGCCCCCGCAACATGCGCCCCATGAATGCCTTGACACGCTGGCTGCGCCCCGCAGCGCACATCCTGATCCTCGTTGCCGCGCTCGGCCCTTTTGGCACCGCCGGCATCGCCCATGCCGATACCGATGCCGACCGCGCCCGCGAGGCGCTGCGCTCGGGCGAGATCCTGCCCCTGTCCCATATCCTCGAGACCGTTTCGAACCAGTACACGGGCGATGTCATCGACGTCAAGCTGGACCGCGATGACGGGATATGGACCTATGAAGTCAAGCTGCTGCTGCCGAACAGCGCGGTGGCCAAGCTCAAGTACGATGCCCGCAACGCGCGCCTGCTGAAGGCAAAGGGGCATGACCTCGACAAAGCCCGCAAGCCCTGACGACGATGCGCATCCTGCTGATCGAGGACGAAGCCACACTGGCGCGCCAGCTTGCCGATACGCTGTCTCAGGCAGGGTATGTGGTGGACCACGCGTCAGATGGCATCGACGCCGAGCATCTCGGTACCGAGAATCCCTATGATGCGGTCATTCTTGACCTGGGCCTGCCCAAGCTCGATGGCCTGACCGTGCTCAAGCGTTGGCGCCAGGCCGGCAACGGCGTGCCGGTGCTGATTCTGACCGCGCGCGACAGTTGGGTGGAAAAGGTGGAAGGCATCGACGCGGGCGCGGATGACTATCTCACCAAGCCGTTCCGTGCCGAGGAACTGCTGGCCCGTATTCGGGCGCTGATCCGTCGCTCCACCGGGCATACCTCGCCCGTTCTCGCCTGCGGCCCGGTCACGCTGGCGCCCGCCACTGGTCAGGTCAGCGTGGACGGATCGCCCATCATCCTTACCGCCCACGAGTACAAGGTGCTCGACTACCTGATGCACCACCAGGGTGTGATCGTCAGCAAGACCACGCTGACCGAGCATATCTACGCGCAGGACCACGACCGCGACAGCAATACCATCGAGGTATTCGTCGGTCGCCTGCGACGCAAGCTGGGCGTCGATGTCATCGAAACGGTGCGTGGCCTCGGGTACCGGCTGCGCCCGCCGGAACACGGCGCATGAAGCGGCCCACCATCGCGGGCCGGCTGCTGCTGATCGCCACCCTATGGGTGGTCGGCACGCTATGCGCGACGGGCTGGGTGCTCGATACCCTGTTCGGTCGCCATGTCGACAAGACTTACGTGACCGAGCTGGACCGGGATCTGACCAGCCTTGCCGCCGCGCTCGAATGGAATGGCCACGGCCAGCTGGAACTGACGCGCCAGCCCGCCGATCCGCGCTTTGAACGGCCGTACTCGGGCGCCTACTGGCAGGCCGCGTCGGGCACGCAATCGCTACGGTCGCGGTCGCTGTGGGACATCGATATCCCCACGACGATCGAGCGCAAGATTCCGGCGGGAGACGCCGATATCCGGAACGGCCCGGAAGGCCAGTCGCTGCTGGTGAAGTCCCGCAGGCTCCAATTGACCGGGGATGACGCGTACGTCCAGATCACGGTGGCACTGGATCGCACCGAACTGCGGGACGCCAAACGCTCGTTCCGGCATCTGTTGTGGCTGTCACTCGGCATCCTTGGTGTGGGCATTCTCGGCGCCGTCTGGGCGCAGATCCGCTTTGGGCTGGCGCCGCTGAGCCGCCTGCGTGCGGCGGTGGCAAAGCTGCACGGCGGTGGCGACCCCACGTTGCAGGGAGTATGGCCGGCCGAAGTGAAGCCTCTCGTCGATGAGATCAACGCGCTTCTCAAACGCAATCACGATGCCGTGGAGCGGTCGCGCAGGCAGGCGGCGGATCTGGCCCACGCGGTCAAGACGCCGCTGGCGATCCTGGCCAACAGCGCCACGGCCTTGCCCGGTCCGCTCTCCCAGAGCGTGCTGCAGCAGGTGGACGCGATGCGCCAGCAGGTGGACCGGCATCTGTCGCGGGCCCGCGCAGTGGGTGCCGCC
>NZ_ANKP01000077.1:0-2727 GCF_000319775.1 Cupriavidus sp. HMR-1 | reverse complement strand
TGGATGGAGTCGCGGCTGCAGGCGCTGGTCGCGCCGTCCGCCGATGCGGAGGCCGCCGCGGGCCAGGCACTGCGCCGGTTGCGTGCCGAGGTCATGTGCGTGCTGATCGAGCGCGATCTGCGTGGTCTGGCCACGTTGGCGGAGATCACCGGCGCGATGACGGACCTGGCGGAGCTGGCGATCCAGTTCGGCCTGCGCGTGCTCGGCGCGGACCTCGGCGCGACCTACGGACGCCCCATCGGCGAGCAGAGCGGCGAGGCGCAGGAACTGGTGGTCGTCGGCATGGGCAAGCTCGGCGGGCGCGAACTGAACGTCTCGTCCGACATCGACCTGATCTTCCTCTATGACGAGGATGGCGAGACGCAGGGCGGATCGCGCAGCCTGTCCAATCACGAGTATTTCATTCGCCTTGGCCGCCGGCTGATCACGTTGCTGTCCGAGGTCACGGCTGATGGCTACGTCTTCCGCGTCGATATGCGCCTGCGGCCCAATGGCGACGCGGGGCCGCTCGTCTGCAGCTTCGGGATGCTCGAGGAATACCTGGTGGTGCAGGGCCGCGAGTGGGAGCGCTATGCCTGGATCAAGGGGCGTGTGGTGTCGGCCTGCGATACGCCGCACGCCGAACGTGTCGCGTCCATGCTCTCGCGCCTGACCACGCCGTTCGTGTTCCGCCGTTACCTCGACTACGGCGTGATCGCGGCGATCCGATCGCTCCATGCCCAGATTCGCGCCGAAGCGGCCAAGCGCAGCGGTGGTCTGGCCGGGCACGGTGTGAACCAGCGCTCGTTCAATATCAAGCTCGGTCGTGGCGGCATTCGCGAAATCGAGTTCATGGCGCAGGTGTTCCAGTTGATTCGCGGTGGGCAGGACCCCGCGCTGCGGGTGCGGCCCACGCTCGAGGTGCTCGACGTGGCGCTGGAACGCAACCTGTTGCCCGCTGGGCAGGCACTGCAGCTTGCCGATGCCTACCGCTTCCTGCGCCAGCTCGAGCACAGGCTCCAGTATCGCGACGACGCCCAGACGCATCACCTGCCGACGTCGGACGAAGAGCGCGTCGCCGTGGCGCAAATGATGGGCTATGGCGACTGGGAGGCGCTGGTCGCGCAGATGAACGCGCTGATGGACCCCGTGGCGCAGCAGTTCGAGGCGACGTTCACCAGTCCCGATACGCCGGAGTGCGAGGCGCTGTGGCCCGCGCTGGTGCGTGAGGAGCAGAGCTCCCGCGCCTCGCAGGACACCCCGGGTGACGGCGAGGAGACCGATCCCGAATCGTCACCATGCCAGCGCCTGCAGGCCGCGGGCTTTAGCGACTGCACGGGCCTGTACGACCGGCTCCGCGCGATCGCCACGTCGATGCGTTATCGCGCGTTGTCCGAAACCAGCCGCTCGCGCTTCGACCAGCTCGTCAACCGGGCGCTCGATCTCGCGGCCAAGCAGGACGATTCGGACAGCACGATCGCGCGCTTTCTCGATTTTCTCGATGCGATCAGCCGGCGGGCGTCTTATCTGTCGCTACTGTCGGAGTATCCGCAGGCAATGGACCGCGTCGCGCAGACGCTGCACGCATCGCGCTGGGCCGCGACCTACCTGACGCGCCACCCGCAACTGCTCGACGAACTGCTCGATGCCGACGCGCTGGCCGGAGCGCCGGACTGGCCTGCTTTCCGCGCGCGGCTGAGCGAACGGCTGCAGGCGTCGGACGGCCAGATCGAGGCGCAGATGGATATCCTGCGTCGCGAGCACCATGCCGAAACGTTCCGCATCCTGTTGCAGGATCTGCAGGGGATGCTCACCGTCGAGCAGGTGGCCGACCGTCTTTCCGATCTGGCGGATGCGATGCTCGACGTCACGCTTCAGGCCGTGTGGCGCCAGTTGCCGACGCGTCACTGCGACACCCCGCGTTTCGCGGTAATCGCCTATGGCCGGCTCGGCGGCAAGGAGTTGGGGTACGCGTCCGATCTGGACCTGATCTTCCTCTACGACGACGATCACGAACGTGCGCCCGACGTCTATGCGGCCTACGCGCGCCGCCTGATCACCTGGCTGACCAGCCATACCGCGGCGGGCATGTTGTTCGACGTGGACACGCGTCTGCGGCCAAACGGCGCGGCCGGGTTGCTGGTGACCAGCTTCGACGCGTTCCGACGCTATCAGTTGCGCGAGGGTGACAACGCCGCATGGGTCTGGGAACACCAGGCCCTGACGCGCGCGCGCTTCTGCGCTGGCGCCCCGGAAATCGGCGCCCGTTTCGAGGATCTTCGCGAAGAGATCCTGCGCCAGCCGCGCGATGGTGCCGCGCTGCGCGGCGAGATCGTCGAGATGCGCGCCAAGGTGGCGGAGGGGCATCCGAACCCGACCGACCTGTTCGACCTCAAGCATGATCGCGGCGGCATGGTCGATATCGAGTTCGCCGTGCAGTATCTGGTGCTGCTGCACAGCGGCGCGCATCCGGAACTGACCCGCAATGCCGGCAACATCGCGCTGCTGCGTATGGCGGGCGTGCTGAACCTGATCGACGCCAGTCTCGCGCAGGCCGTGGGCGACGCGTACCGGCTGTTCCGCGCGCGCCAGCACAAGCTGCGGCTCGATGGGTTCGACCAGGCGCGGGTGCCACCGGAGAGTGTGCGCGAACAGGCCACGCAGGTGCGCACCCTGTGGCGCGCGGTATTTGGTGAAGGCTGAGCGCGCCTTGCCGGGCTGGCCGGCCATGCTCGCCGCAGTGGCGGG
>NZ_ANKP01000076.1:0-10398 GCF_000319775.1 Cupriavidus sp. HMR-1 | reverse complement strand
TGGCCGCCACGCCGCCCGCGTCGCGCAGCACGATCGCGCCGGGCCAGGCTTCGGCCGACGCCGAAATGGCCGCATCGGTCACGAACACTACGCGCAGCGGAATGTCTCCCTGCTGCAATTGCGTCAGCGCTTCGCGGCAGGCGACGTCGATGCCAGCCGGCGCGCCAAAGATCAGCGCTACGAAGTCATCGCCCAGATGCGGCAGCAGCCACGGCTTGCCTTGCGCGCCGGCCACGGGGGCATCGACGCATGCTGCGCCCGGCACCATCTGGCCGGAGAACGATTCCGCATCGGCAGTGTTCAGCGGCGAGTCGCGCAGCACCGCCGGCACCGACAGCCGGCCACTGTTGACCAGTTGCCGCGCAAACGCGTGGTCGCGCGCCAGTGTCAGCACCGCGTCGCGGAAGATGCGGCTGACCGCGCTCTTCGGCGTAATGAAATCGGTCGAGCGCGTCGAGTTGAGGATGTTCTCGTCGGCCGCGAATTCGCGTTCGCTGGCGTAGGTATCCAGCAGGCTTTCCGGCGCCTTGCCCTGCAGCACGTAGGCCAGTTTCCAGGCAAGGTTCTCGGCATCCTGCACGCCGCTGTTCGCGCCGCGCGCGCCGAACGGCGAGACGCAGTGGGCCGAATCGCCCGCGAATAACACGCGACCGTGGCGGAAGCTGTCCATCCGCACGCACGAGAACGTATAGACGCTGACCCATTCGAGCTCGAATTTCGCATCGGGGCCAAGCAGCGCCTGCACACGCGGCAGCACGCGCTCTGGCGTCTTCTCGAATGCAGGATCGGCATCCCACCCGAGCTGGAAGTCGATGCGCCAGACGTTGTCGGGCTGCCGGTGCAGCAGCACCGACTGGTTCGGATGGAACGGCGGGTCGAACCAGAACCAGCGCTCGGCCGGGAACGGCGCTTCCATTTTCACGTCGGCAATCAGGAAGCGGTCTCGGAACGTATGACCGTGGCTCTCCAGGCCCAGCATCTTGCGCAGCGGGCTGCGCGAGCCATCGGCAGCCACCACGTAGGCACCGCGCAGCGCGTAGCAGCCATCGGGCGTTTCGATCGTCAGCGCCACGTGGTCCGCATGCTGCTCGATGGCAACTGCCTTGCTCTTCCAGCGGATCTCGATGTTGGGCATCGTCTGCGCGCATTCGAGCAGATAGCCCTCGAGGTAGTACTGCTGCAGGTTGATAAACGCCGGCCGCTGGTGGTCGGATTCGGGCAACAGGTCGAACGCAAAGACCTGGCTGTCCCGCAGGAAGACCTTGCCCAGGTTCCAGCGCACGCCCTTGTCGACCATGCGGTCGCCACAGCCGAGTCGATCGAAGATGTCCAGCGTGCGCTTGGCGAAGCAGATTGCACGCGATCCGACCGAGAGCATGCAGTCGTCGTCGACCACCACCACCGGCACGCCGTGGCGGGCCAGGTCGATGGCGGTGGCCAGGCCAATCGGCCCGGCCCCGACCACGATCACTGGATGAGGGACGGCATTGGTCGATGCCCCCCGCTGCTCGGCGCATGGTACGTAGTCGTACTGGATGCGCTGGTAGTCGATGTCGACCTTGGTACTGCTCATGGTGTCTCCATCCACGCACTTGCGGCGCTTGATACTGCTTTCTGTTTGCTCCCCTCTCCACTTCATGGGAGATGGGGACCACAATCAACAACCTAACAACGCTCAGTCCTGCAGCGCCGCCCACATCTCCTGGTCACGCTGCGCCGTCCAGATACGGGGATGCGTGACGCCGGCCGCCTCGTCGAAGGCGCGCGACACGTCGAACGGCAGGCAGTGTTCGTAGATGAACACCTGGCCGAACTTCGGATCCATCGACTTGCGCGTATGCGCCATCGCCGCCTTCAGGTCCATCTTTCCGGCCACGGCTTCCTTGCCAGCCTGGAACAGCGTGGAGACGAAATCCTTGGTGTAGGCCAGGCCCTTGGCCACGTCCTCGCGCGTAGTCAATGCAGGGCCACGGCCCGGCACCAGCTTCTCGGGCTGCAACGCGGCCAGCGCGTCGAGCGTGGCGGGCCATTGCTCGAGCTGGGCATCGCCGCAATAGCAGGCCGCGTCGTATTCGACCAGGTCGCCCGAGAACAGCACCTTCTGCTGCGGCAGCCACACCACGGTGTCGCCCTTCGTATGGCCCGCGCCCAGATGGGCGATGCGGACTTCGAGCTTGCCCAGGAACAGCGTGATTTCGCGTTCGAACACGAGCGTCGGCCAGGTCAGACCCGGCACGGTTTCCACGCCGGCGAACAGACGCGGAAAGCGCTCGATCTCGGACTTCATGTCGGCTTCGCCGCGCTCGACGATCATTTCGTAGGTGCCACGGCTGGCGATGATCTGCTGCGCGCCTTCGGCGAAGTACGCCGACGCGCCGAGCACACGCACCGCGTGGTAGTGCGACAGCACCACGTACTTGATCGGCTTGTCCGTGATCGCGCGGATCTTGGCGATCAGGTCCTGCGCCATGGCGGGCGTGGCGGTGGTGTCGATGATCATCACGCCGTCATCGCCGATGATCACGCCGGAATTGGGGTCGCCCTCGGCCGTGTAGGCGTAGGCGTTTTCGGAAAGCTGGGTGAAGGTGATCTGCTTGGCTTCCAGGTCGGCCTGGGATGCGAATGCTTTTGCCATGTCTGTCTCTTTATGGGAATCGTGGGGAGCGGTATGGGAATCTTAGGAATTCGGCTATTTTTAGTCAATGGCAAATTCAATTGCTATTCGCTAAATACCCCGCAAACCCTTGTATTGACGTGACCCGCCCCGGGAAAACCCTCATCCAGCATGGCAACAGGGGGCGCCTTGCGAGGCGCATGGATTACCATTTGGACTTTTCAGGCAAGGCACAGGCATGGCACGCACGCCGGGCGAGGGTTCGGGCAAGACGCAACGCGGCATCCAGAGCGTGGAGGTCGGCGGCCGCCTGTTGCAGGCGCTCGCCGATGCGCGACGTCCACTGCCGCTGGCCGAACTGGCGGCTGCCGCGCAACTGGCCCCGGCGCAGGCGCACACCTATCTGGTGAGCCTGATGCGGCTGGGACTGATCAAGCGCGAGCACGTGGACGGCTACTACGAACCGGGCCCGCTGGCGCTGCGGCTTGGCATGATGCGGCTCGACAATGAGCCGGCCTACCGTGCCGCTGTGCAGCGCGTGCGGACGCTGGCCACCGATATCGGCTTCAACGTCGCCATCAGCCTGCCCACGCCGCAAGGGCCGACCATCGTCGACTACGCACCGGCCGGCACCTCGCTGCATCTGAACCTGCACGTCGGCACGGTGATGGCGCTGGCCACCACCGCGACGGGACGCGCCTACTGCGCGTTCCAGCCCGAATCGCACTGGCAGCCGATCTGGGCGCAGCAGCAGACACCGGCCACGGCCTCCACCCTGCCCGCCTTTCTCGAAACACTTGCCGCCGTCCGCGCACGCGGCACGGAGCGCAGCATCGATTCGCCGAGCCCGGCCGTGAGCAGTCTGGCGATGCCATTGCTCGACGACGACGGCACGCTGCGACTGGTGCTGACCGCCATCGGCTCCACCGGGGCGATCGACGTCGCGTGGGATGGCCCGGTGGCTGGCGCGCTACGTGCCGCGATCGGCGATATTGCCCGCGCGATGAAGGAAGGTGACGCATGAGCGACGAGATCCTGGCGGACGCCGCCAAACCCCAACGCGGCATCCAGTCGCTCGACAACACAGGCCAGTTGCTCGGCGCGCTGGTCGATGCGGGGCAGCCACTCTCGCTTGGGGAACTGGCGCGCGCGGCGGGCATGGTGCCGGCCAAGGCATTTCCGCATCTGGTCAGCCTGCAGAAGATCGGACTGATTTCCCGCAACGCCGATGGCGACTTCCAGGCTGGTACGCTGGGTCTGGAACTCGGCCTGATTGCGCTGCAGCGGCTCTCCCCGACGCGCGAGGCGGAGCCGGAGGTCATCGCTCTGGCCCATGCCACGGGGTTGTCGGTGGCGATGGCCGTCCAGGGGCCGCTAGGTCCCACCGTGATCCGGCTCGAGGAATCGGCCCGTCCGCAGCACGTGAGCCTGCGCGTGGGTACCGTGCTATCGATGGTCAATACGGCGATTGGCCGCGTGGTGGCGGCGCATCTCCCCGACGACCTGCTGGCCGACGCGCTCGCGCAGGATGCTATCCGCATGGCGGGCACTGCCTTCGACGGCCCGTTGCCATCCGGATACCTCGAACGGCTGCGCGGCATCCGCGCCGGCGGCATCGACCACGCCGTGAGCCGGCCCGTGCCCGGCATCGACACGCTGGCCGCACCGGTGTTCGACCACACCGGCGCCCTCGCCCTGGTGATCGCGGTGATGGGCAGTAGCGGCAGCTTCGACAGCCGGCTCGACAGCGATACCGCCCAAGTGGTGCGGCAGGCCGCGCGGCGGCTGTCATGGCGATTCGGCGCGAGCGGCACGGCGCCCGCCTGACCTGGCGCACCGGCCACCGCCGGCTTCGCGGCCTGCCCTCATCGGAACCTCTACGGAACCTCTACGATCGCCAATTGCCCGTCTATGCTTAGTCAACGGACGGCGATTGCCTGCGCATCCGGGCCCGCTCCCGGTGGCCGGCATCCGCGTGCCAGCAGGACCTGACTGTCGCGAGGTGTGCAATGGTCAACGATCGAAGGCGGTTCCTTGTCATCGGCGCCCGCGCACTGGCCGGCGCTTCCATCACGTGGTCAGGACTGGCGGCGGCAGCGACGCCCGCCATTCCAGCCCCCAAGGAAAAGCGGCTCACCCCTCCGCGCCAGCTCAACCTGACGAACAAGCCCTGGACCGGTGACTTCGATGGCATGTTCAAGCACCGCACCATTCGCGTGCTGGTGCCCTACAGCCGCACCCTGTACTTCAACGACCGGGGACGCGAGCGGGGCGTCACGGCGGACACCGTGCGGGATTTCGAGCGCTATATCAACAAGACCATGGCCGATCAGCTTGCCAAGCGGCCGCTCACGGTCTACATGATTCCGGTCACGCGCGACCGTTTGCTGCCCGATCTCAATGCCGGTCTTGGCGACATCGCAGCCGGCAATCTCACGGTCACCGACTCCCGGCTCAAGCAAGCGGACTTTGTTGTCGGGCAGACCAGCAAGCCGATCCGGGAGCTGGTCATCACGGGCCCGAAATCCCCCACGCTTGCCACGCTCGACGACCTGGCTGGCAAGGCCGTGCACGTGCGCCCCAGCAGCAGCTACTACGAAAGCCTGACCGCGTTGAACGACCGCTTCCGTAAGGCCGGCAAACCGCAGATGCGCCTGGTGCTGCTACCCGACGCGCTGGAGGACGAAGACGCACTGGAAATGCTCAACGCCGGCACGCTGCAGATCCTGGTGGTCGACGACTGGAAGGCGCGCATCTGGGCCCAGATCCTGAAGCGCATCAAGGTTCGCGATGACCTCGCGGTACGTGAAGGCAGCAAGATCGGCTGGGCAATCCGCAAAGGCAGTCCAAAGCTGAACGCGGTCCTCTCGGACTACAACGACAACTTCATCAAGAAGCAGGGCATCGCCGACTACCGGCTGAAGCAATACATGAAGGTCATCAAGCAGATCTCGGACAACACCAACGGCGCGGAGATCAAGCGGTTCCAGGACACCCTGGCGTTCTTCGAGAAGTACGGCAAGCTCTACCATTTCGATCCGCTGATGCTGGCGGCGCAGGGCTTCCAGGAGTCCCAGCTCAATCAGAACGCGCGTAGCCATGTGGGAGCGATCGGTGTCATGCAGATCATGCCGGCCACTGGGAAGGAACTGAACGTCGGCAGCATCAGGATCACCGAATCCAATATCCACGCGGGTACCAAATACCTTGACCAACTGATGACGAGGTACTTCTCCGATGCGAATTTCTCGGAATCGGACCGGCCACTGTTTGCATTCGCCAGCTACAACGCCGGGCCGGGAAATATCTCCAAGATGCGCACCGAAGCCAAGGCTCGGGGCCTGAACCCGGACAAGTGGTTCAACAACGTCGAGATCGTGACCTCCGAGCGGATCGGCATCGAGACCACCACCTACGTGCGCAACATCTACAAGTACTACGCCGCCTACAAGCTGATCGAGGATGCGCAGGAAGAACGAAGCCGCGCCATGGAGAAGGTGACCGGGTAAAGCCTGGCCACGGCACCGGGTCTGGTGCCCGGCTCATACCGACGGCGTATCTGGGATCACCGATGCCATCGCCTTGCCCGTCGCCCTCATGCATATGGATGGGGTCAATGGATTGAGCCCGCTCTGTGTATAAAACGGATGTGGGGTTTCGCACCGAACGTCGTGCACGGCCGGAACACTCTCTCTGCCATCGCCATCAGGGCGATGCACCGATCGTCGGGAGACAACCATGAGCACGGCCGTCGCGCAGGACACCATCAATCGCAAGGCATGGCGCAGCTGGGGAGCCAGGAGGTGGTTCAAGATCCTTTCGGACTGGACAGACCCCGGAGAAGCCGCGGCGATAGCCTTCGTGGCCGATGCCGTGCGCGACACACCCATCCTCGACGTCGGCGTAGGTGGCGGCAGAACGGTACCGATGCTGCGCAAGCTGAGCCAGCATTACGAGGCCATCGACTACATGCCGGAGATGGTGGAGATCTGCCAGCACAATCATCCTGATATACGCGTCAGTCAAATGGATGCGCGTGACCTGTCAGCATTTGAAGACAATACCTTCGGCCTGGTGGTGTTCAGCTTCAATGGCATCGATGCCGTGGACTACGCCGGACGCCGCGCCGTGCTTGCCGAGTTCGCCCGCGTGCTGCGCCCGGGCGGTATGCTGGTGTTCTCCACGCATAACCTGCACGGCCCCACCTATCGCGAGAACCTGACACAGTTCCTGCGCTTGCCCGCATGGTCCAACAACCCGGTACGACTCGGCTTCAACGTCGCGCGCGCAGTCGTCAACCTGCCGCTGGCCACCATCAACTTCCTGCGTAACTCACAACTGAACCGCGAGTTCGATGGCTACGCGGTGCGGGTGTGCGCTGCCCACAAGTTCGGCATCGTCATCGTCTATACGGACGTGCCCACCCAGTTGCGCGAGTTGAAGGCCTGCGGCCTGCAGACCGAAGCGGTGTTCGGCAACTTGAACGACAAGGCGTTTCAGCCCGGCGACCCCCTCGACGACGTCAACTGGTTCCACTTCGTGGCGCGAAAGTTGTAGACGCTGCGGCAGCGGTGTTTCGAGCACAAGGACCCTCGCCTCGCGCGGGGATCCTTGCTGCGGCTGTCGCGGCCTTCGCTGAGGCCGAACTGGTGACGATCAACACGCTTGTGCCCATTCGCCACGCGTTGGCGGTCACCGACACTTCCAATCTTCCATTGCACGGTTTCCATGTTTCGACTATATTCGAAACATGGAAACCGATAACGCTCTCGAAGCCCTCGCCGCGCTGGCCCACGGCATCCGCCTGGCCGTTTTCCGCCTGCTTGTGCAGGCCGGGCCCGAAGGCCTGCCGGCTGGCCGCATTGCCGAGCTGATGGAGATGCCAGCGTCGTCGCTGTCGTTCCACCTCAAGGAACTGCACCGCGCCGGACTGCTGGCGAGCCGCCAGGAGGGCCGCTCGATCATCTACATGGCTCGATTCGAGACCATGAACGCCTTGCTGGGCTATCTCACCGAGAACTGTTGCGGCGGCGCGCCGTGTTCGCCGGTGTCCTCCTGTTCAGTCGCCACGGAGTCCTGAACCATGAAGCGCTTCCACGTCCACGTCAGCGTGGCCGACCTGCCGGCCAGCATCCGCTATTACTCGGCCCTCTTCGATGCAGAACCGACTGTCGTCCGGGACGACTATGCCAAGTGGGCGCTGGACGATCCACGCGTGAACTTCGCCATATCCAATCGCACCGAGAAGCTGGGCGTGGATCATCTCGGGATCCAGGTGGAGACGGACGCCGAGCTTGCCGAGATGCAGGGGCGGCTGGCCAACGCCGACCTGCCCATGCAGTCCCAGTCCGAGACAAACTGCTGCTACGCGACCTCGAACAAGCATTGGTCAGTGGACCCAACGGGTATCGCCTGGGAATCGTTCCACACGCTGGGCAACGCGCCGACCTATGGCGAATCGCGCGATCGCAATGCCGAGGCCTCCGCTTGCTGCGTGCCGGTTCAATTGAACGCCACGCCGAAGCCATCAACCAAGACCGCCTGCTGTACGCCGGAATCCGGCTGCTGCTGAGTTATTTCCCTGACACGCCGATACCCATCTTCGGATGGGGGCGCGCGTGCTTGTCTCAATCCCGCACCATGTCCGAACAACTCGACTACGCCCCCGCCGATATAGCACGTCACTCCGCGATGAGTGTCTTCGAGCGCTATCTGACGGTCTGGGTGGCGCTTTGCATCGTGGCCGGCATCCTGCTCGGCCAATGGCTGCCAGCGGCGTTCCACGCCATCGGCGCGATGGAAGTCGCTCAGGTGAACCTGCCGGTCGGCATACTGATCTGGGTCATGATCATTCCGATGCTGATCAAGATCGATTTCGGTGCGATGGGCCAAGTGGCAGGCCACTGGCGTGGCATCGGTGTGACGCTCTTTGTGAACTGGCTCGTCAAGCCGTTCTCGATGGCATTGCTGGGCTGGATCTTCGTGCGCCATCTGTTTGCGGGCTGGCTGCCGGCCGATCAGCTCGACAGCTACATCGCCGGCCTGATCCTGCTGGCGGCGGCGCCTTGCACGGCGATGGTGTTTGTCTGGTCCCAGCTCTGCAAGGGCGATCCGTACTTCACGCTTTCGCAGGTGGCACTCAATGACGCGATCATGGTCGTGGCCTTCGCGCCTGTTGTCGCGCTGCTGCTGGGCCTGTCGTCGATTACCGTGCCGTGGGACACGCTCATTACCTCGGTTGCGCTCTACATTGTCGTGCCGGTGCTGATCGCGCAGGTCATCCGGAAGGTGTTGCTGGCCCGAGGCGACGCTACGTACAAGCGCGTGGTCGGCGCACTCGGGCCCTACTCGATCACCGCACTGCTCGCAACGCTGGTGCTGCTGTTCGGCTTCCAGGGGAATGCCATCGTCGAACAGCCGCTGATCATCCTGCTGCTGGCCGTACCGATCCTGATCCAGGTCTTGTTGAACTCCGGCCTGGCCTATCTGCTCAACCGCAAGCTCGGCGTAGCGCATTGCGTGGCCGGCCCGTCGGCGCTGATCGGCGCAAGCAACTTCTTCGAGCTGGCCGTGGCGACCGCGATCAGCCTGTTCGGCTTCCAATCCGGCGCGGCGCTGGCCACTGTCGTCGGTGTGCTGATCGAAGTGCCAGTGATGCTCTTCGTGGTGGGCGTCGTGAACCGCTCGCAGCACTGGTACGAATCGCACTGAGGTATCCCCATGACCGTCACCATCTATCACAACCCGGCGTGCGGTACGTCACGCAATACGCTAGCCATGATCCGCAATGCGGGCATCGAGCCGATTGTCGTCGAATACCTGAACATGCCGCCGGACCGACAGACCTTGCAGTCGATGATCCGCGCCGCCGGTCTTTCCGTGCGCGAAGCAATCCGCGAGAAAGGCACGCCCTACGCCGAGCTTGGCCTCGGCGATCCCGCGCTGACCGACGACCAACTGTTTGATGCGATGCTGGCCCATCCGATCCTGATCAATCGGCCCTTTGTGGTCACCGAGCTTGGCGTGCGGTTATGCAGGCCGTCGGAAGTCGTGCTGGATATCCTGCCGGCGCCGCAACAAGGTGCGTTCACCAAGGAGGACGGCGAGTCCGTGATCGACACACAAGGCCGGAGGATCCGATGAACGTGGATCTGCCCAACGTCGTCCCTGCGGTGCTCGATACGCCTGACCTCTGCAAGCTGGAGCCCGCACGCATCAGCACCCACCCGCCGCGCATCCTGCTGCTCTACGGATCGCTGCGAGAGACGTCTTATAGCCGCCTGCTGGTGCAGGAAGCCGAACGAATTCTTCAGCATTTCGGCGCGGAGACCCGCGTGTTTGATCCAAGCGAGTTGCCAATGGCCGACAGCGTGCCTGCCGATCACCCGAAGGTGGTTGAGTTGCGCAAGCTCTCTGAGTGGTCGGAGGGCCAGGTGTGGTGCAGCCCCGAGCGCCACGGCACGCTGACGGCCGTCTTCAAGAATCAGATCGACTGGTTGCCGCTGGAGATGGGTGGCATCCGCCCAACGCAGGGCCGCACGCTGGCCGTGATGCAGGTGTGCGGCGGCTCGCAGTCCTTCAACGCCGTCAACGCGCTGCGCGTGCTGGGACGCTGGATGCGCATGGTGACGATTCCGAACCAGTCGTCGGTTGCCAAGGCCTACCAGGAGTTCGACGCAAGCGGGCGAATGAAGCCATCGTCCTACTACGACCGCGTGGTCGATGTCATGGAAGAACTCTACAAGTTCACGCTACTGGTGCTGTGCGTGAGCACGAGATTCGAT
>NZ_ANKP01000075.1:0-55192 GCF_000319775.1 Cupriavidus sp. HMR-1 | reverse complement strand
GGGGCCTGATCGCTTCGATGTGGATTGGCAACTTCATGCTGATCATCCTGAACCTGCCGATGATCGGCGTGTGGGTGAAGCTGCTCAAGGTGCCGTACCGCTTCCTGTTCCCGGCGATCCTGACGTTCTGCTGCATCGGCGTGTACTCGGTCCAGAACACCACGTTCGACGTGTTCCAGACCGCGGCCTTCGGCGTGATCGGCTACCTGTTCATCAAGCTGAAGTGCGAACCCGCTCCGCTGCTGCTGGGCTTCGTGCTCGGACCGATGATGGAAGAAAACTTCCGCCGCTCGCTGCTGCTGTCGCGTGGTGACTTCACCGTGTTCGTGACGCGCCCGCTGTCGCTGGGTCTGCTGATCGGCGCGGCAGTGCTGGTACTGATCGTGGCCATGCCGTCGATCAAGGCCAAGCGCGAAGAAGCATTCCAGGAAGAGTAAGGCCTCCGGCCTCAGCTTCCGCCGTACTGGAAGGGCGCCCATTGCGGCGCCCTTTTTTCATTCCGGCGCCGCAGCAATGCGGCATTCAGGTGGGGCTCATGCGGCGTTCAGGTGGCGAACAAATCGGCACACGCGGCGCGGATCGCTTCGGTCACGTGCGCGCGGCCGTGATCGCGCCGCTCCAGCATGCCGATGGTGCGGACCATCGGCTCGCCATCGGCCTGCAGCGGCAGGATGCGCAGCGCCTCGTCTTCCTGCCAGCGGGCACGTTTTAGCAGCGGCACCACGGTCACCCCCACTTCCTGACGCACGAGTTCCACCAGGGCCTCGATCGAATTCAGTTCGAGAAACTCGTTGGTGCGCAAATGGGCGCGGCGGAGCGCGCGCTCCACCAGCACGCCGGTACGCTGGGTGCGATCGAACCGCAGGAACGGATTGGCCGCCAGCGCCTGACGCGCCGTATCGCCGCTGCTGCCCCGCGCGGCGATGGCCACCAGCGGCTCGTTATAGAGGGGCGTCCAGCGCAGCACCCCGGATGGGCGCGCCATGCCTTCGACCAGAAACGCCGCATCGAGCTCGCCGCCCTCCACCATCGTCGCCAATTCGATCGACTTCGCGCCGATAAGCCGGACATCAAGCGCTGCGTGCGTGCGCTTGAGCCGCGCCACGACATGCGACAGCCCACCCATCACCGACACCACCGCGCCGACCGCCACGGCCCCCGCCATCGTATCGGACCCTGAAAGCGGCAGCCGCATCTCCTCATAGAGATCCAGCAGCCGCCGCGCCATGGGCAGCAATTCGCGGCCATCGGCATTGAGCACTGCCACGCGCCCGCTGCGGTCGAACAGTTCGCGCCGCAATTCTTCTTCCAGGGAGCGCATCTGCAGGCTCACTGCCGCCTGGGTCAGCGCCACCTGACCGGCGGCGGCGGCGAACGAGCCATGCTCGGCCACGGCTACGAAGGTCCTTAGAAAGCGGATTGTGCTCATGGGGTGCTCATTGAATGCATATGGGTCGCTGGCCTCCTTGCCTGATCCACAAGTTTTTCTTGTGGATCAGGCAAGGAATATTAACTTTCATTATGTCGACCGGCGCGGAATAATTTTGGGTTGCTGCCCAGAAGAGATGTGCCGTACCCATCCGCACCGGAGAAGAGAAATGAAAACCTGGCTTCGCCTGATTGGCGTCGGCCTCGCCACGAGCCTGACCCTGGCTGCTGCCCCGTCGCACGCAGAGAACTATCCCAGCAAGCCGATCCGGCTGATCGTGCCCTTCCCGGCCAGCGGCGCCACTGATCTGCTGGCGCGCGCCATTGCCCAGAAGGTGGGCACGAGCATGGGCCAGCAGATCGTGGTGGACAACCGGCCCGGCGCCGGCGGCGCGATCGGCTCGGACATGGCGGCCAAGGCGCCCGCCGACGGCTACACACTGCTGATCGCCACGACCAGCACGCACTCTATCGGCCCGTATATCAACACCCATCTGCCGTACAACACCGAGACGGACTTCACGCCGATCGGCCAGGTGGCCACAGCCACCAACGTGCTGGTGGTGCCGAACTCGCTGCCGGTGAAGAACGTCAAGGAACTGATCGACTACGCGAAAAAGCATCCGGGCGAACTGAATTACGCATCGAGTGGCAACGGCACGGTCGTGCATCTGACCGCCGAGGCATTCAAGGCCCAGGCCGGCGTGTTCATCACGCATATTCCGTACCGTGGCACAGCGCTGGCGGTACCTGACCTGATCTCGAACAAGGTGCAGATCCTGTTCGACAGCATCGTATCCGGCATGCCGCACGTGAAGGACGGCAAGCTGAAAGGGCTGGCCGTGACCAGCATGAAGCGCTCGCCGCTGGCACCGGACCTGCCGACGGTCAACGAATCGGGGCTGCCCGGATTCGAATCGGACACATGGTTCGGCATCTATGGTCCCAAGGGCCTGCCGGCTGATATCGTCAACCGCCTGAACAGCGAGTTCAACAAGGCCATCCAGTCGCAGGACGTCAAGGATCGCCTGGCCAAGCTCGGCGCCGAGCCCGTTGGCGGCACACCGGCGCAGTTCGCCGCGATGGTGAAGAAGGACAGCGCCCGCTGGGGCAAGCTGATCAAGGATCGGAAGATCCAGGTGGATTGATTCTTTGATCCCCAATTTTGCTCTGCTCTCCTGCGTGATGGGAGAGCAGAGAAAACACTAGGCATAGCGAGAGACACCATGCAGAACTTCAACTGGACCAACCCCTACCCCACCGTGCGCATTCCGCTGTTCGCGCGCAACGTTGTGTCGACCTCGCATCCGCTGGCGGCCCAGGCCGGCCTGCGGATGCTGCTCAAGGGCGGCAACGCAGTGGACGCCGCGATTGCCGCCGCCGCGGCGATCACGCTGGTGGAACCAGTGTCGTGCGGCCTGGGCAGCGATGCCTTCGCAATCCTGTGGGACGGCAAGCAACTGCACGGCCTGAATTCGTCGGGCGTGGCGCCGGCCGCGTGGAATCCGGACTACTTCAAGAACAAGTACGGCGCCGATGGCAACGGCCTTGCGAACCGGCCCATCCGTGGCTGGGATTCGGTCACCGTGCCTGGTGTCATCGCCGGCTGGGCCGCGCTGCACGAACGCTTCGGCAAGCTGCCGTTCGAAGACCTGATGGAACCCGCGATCGAGATCGCAGAACGTGGCTATGCAGTGCCGCCGGTGGTTGCGCACAAGTGGGCCGCCGCCGTGCCGGACCTCAAGAGCCAGCCCGGCTTTGCCGACACGTTCATGCCGAATGGCCGCGCGCCGGCCGTCGGCGAGAAGTTCTTGTTCAAGGATGCCGCAGACACGCTGCGCAAGATCGGCGCCACTGGCGGCCGTGCGTACTATGAAGGCGAAATCGCCGAGAAAATCGCCGCGTTCAGCAAGGCATGCGGTGGTGCGATGACGCTCGACGATCTGCGCAACTACCGCCCCGAGTGGGTCACGCCGATCAGCAAGTCCTACCGTGGCTACGAAGTGCACGAGATTCCGCCGAACGGCCAGGGCATTGCCGCGCTGATGGCGCTGGGTATCCTCGATCAGTTCGACGTCGGCTCGCTGCCGGTGGATTCGGTCGACTCGCAGCACCTGCAGATCGAGGCGATGAAGCTTGCCTTCGCGGACCTGTACCGCTACGTGGCCGATCCGCGCAGCATGGAGGTCACGCCCGAGCAGATGCTGGACGATGCCTACCTGAAGTCCCGCGCCAAGCTGATCGACATGCAGCGCGCGACGCATTTCAACTTCGGCATGCCCCGCACTGGCGGCACGATCTACCTGACCGCGGCGGACGAGAACGGCATGATGATCTCGTTCATCCAGTCGAACTACATGGGCTTCGGTTCCGGCGTCGTGGTGCCGGGCACCGGCATCAGCCTGCAGAACCGTGGCGTGGGATTCTCGATGGATCCGAAGTCGGCCAACGTGGTGGAAGGCGGCAAGCGCCCGTTCCACACGATTATCCCGGCCTTCCTGACCAAGCAAGGCAAGCCGGTGATGAGCTTCGGCGTCATGGGCGGCGATATGCAACCGCAAGGTCATCTGCAAACCGTCGTGCGCATGCTCGACTACAACCAGCAACCGCAGGCTGCCTGCTGCGCACCGCGCTGGAAGGTCAACCGCGACTTCACGCTGGACGTTGAAGGCACCATGGACCCGAACACCGTGGCCGGGCTCAAGGAGCGCGGCCACAAGCTCAAATCCGTGGAAGACCCGTATATGGACTTCGGCTCCGGCCAGTTCATCTGGCGTTTGTCGGACGATGCCGAGCAAGGCTATGTGGCCGCCAGCGACAGCCGCCGCGACGGTCAGGCCGTGGGCTTCTGAGGCAGAGGTTTAGCTGTACCGCTGTAGGTAGTACGTAGTAGAAGTCCTGCGAGGCGCCATGGGGAAACCCATGGCGCCTATTTTCATTCCGGGATTGCCACGCTCAGTACTCAATACACCGGCAGGCTCAGGAAGCGCTTGATCGCCACGGCATAGACGATATCAATGCAAAAGGCGCCAATCGTAGTTCGCTCAAACGCGCACGCCGCTTGCATCAGGTCCCGACTGCAACTGTTCCGCTGCATTCGCGTGAAACTGTGCATGGCATGGCGTGGCGGCTCCCGTACACTTGCCGAGTCGCTGATTTCTGGAAAGCCGCCCCCATGCCTACTTTTGCCTACCGAATCGTCAACGTATTCGCCGAGTCCACCTTCGGCGGCAATCCCCTGTGTGTGTTCGAGGACGCGCGCGGACTCGATGACACGACCATGCAGGCGCTGGCCCTGCAGTTCAACCTGTCGGAGACCACCTTCGTGCTCCCATCCGACAACGCCAACGCCGCCGTGCGCATTTTCACGCCGGGATACGAGATGCGCTTCGCAGGCCATCCGACGCTTGGCACGGCGCACGTTGTACGGGACCTGATGAAAACGGGCGATGCGCTTTCGCTCGAATTCAAGGCCGGCGTGGTCCCGGTCACGGCCAAGGGTGACCGCTGGACACTGACCGCGCCGCACACAGGCGCGCCGAAGACCGCCCCGGCGGGCCTGCCGGATGCCGAGATGGCATCGTTGCTGGGCCTGACCATGGACGATCTTGCCGGATCACCGATGTGGGTCGACACCGGCGCCGACCAATTGCTGGTCCCCGTGAAGACGCCCGACGCAGTACGTCGCGCACAACCGGACAGCAGCCGGCTCGATCGCTGGCCGCAAAGCAGCCTGGGCCGCAAGACCGCCTATGTCTTTGCATTCGACCCGGAACAGCCAGGCAAGGCACTCGTGCGGTATTTCTTCACCAAGCAAGGCGGCGGCGTAGCGGAAGACCCGGGCACCGGCTCCGCTTGCGCCAACCTGGGCGGATGGCTGGTGGCAACCGGCCACCCGTTGCCCGCCAGCTACGAGGTGGACCAGGGCGAGTTCGTCGATCGCCGCTGCCGGCTGGACCTGAACGTGACCACCGAGGGCGCGATTCGCGTGGGCGGCCGCGTGATCGAACTCGGTCGCGGCACCGTGACACTCTGACAAGGACTCTGCCATGCCATCGCACGACATTGCCACACTTGCCGATCTCGAATCGTTGTACGCCGAGCCGTCAGGGGCATCGCTTGCCAAGGAGGTGGACTACCTCCACCCGTATTACCGAGCCTTTGTGGAGGCGTCACCGTTCTGTCTGCTCTCGACGGCCAGCGCAAAGGGAGGCGACTGCTCCCCACGTGGCGACGCGCCCGGATTCGTGCATGTGCTCGACGATCGCACATTGTTGCTGCCGGACCGTCGCGGGAACAATCGCATCGACAGCCTGCGCAATATCATCGCCGACCCGCGCGTCGGACTGCTGTTCCTGATTCCGGGCGTCAACGAAACACTGCGCGTCAGCGGGACCGCAAAGATCTCCACGGATCCGGATCTGATCGCCCGCTGCGTGGTGCAGGACAAAGCGCCGACCTCGGTGCTCGTCATCGCGATCCAGTCGGTATTCTTCCAGTGCGCCCGCGCGCTGATGCGATCGCACCTGTGGTCCGCCGACGCGCAGATTTCACGTGAGACGCTGCCAAGCAATGGCACGATCGTCGCAACGCTAAGCCAGAATGCGATCGACGCCACCACCTACGATCGCGAACTCCCGGACCGGCTGCGCAATAACCTCTACTAGCGCGGCAGCCACTCGGCCGCGTGGGTACCGAGCGGTTCGGACGGCAACGCCCAATATGCCGGCGTTTCCGATAACCGGGCCGCGTGACGCACCACGGTCAACTCGCCGAAGCCCGACTCCTGCACTTCGAGCAGGTCCGAAATCTCGTCGATGTGCTGGTCGGGCACGCTGAAACCATCCGGCACACGACCTAGCCCGCGCAACCATTGCCCGACCTGGGCCAGCGACACGCGCACATGCCAGCTTCCGCCTTCCACCGCGCGGCGGTGCAGCGCCGCCATCGCGCCAAAGGCCAGCAGGTATCCCGCGGCATGATCCAGCACCTGCGCCGGAAGCGGCTTCGGTTCAGTGCTGCCGGCTGCCCGGGCTTCGTCGTCATTGAAGCCGGTGGCCGTCTGCACGAGCGAATCAAAACCACGCTTACCCGCCCACGGCCCGACATGGCCATAAGCAGATAGCGACACATAGACGATGCCCGGACGCGCGCGCGCCGCGGCTTCGGCGCCGACCCCAAGCTCCGCCAGCCCGTTCGGGCGATATCCCTGCACCACGACATCCGCGCCATGCAGCAGCTTGTGCAGCGCGCGCTTGTCATCCGCGTCGCGCAGATCGAGCTGGCAGGAACGTTTGCCACGGCCGGTATCAATGACGAGCGGCGGAATCGACGGCAGGTGCGCAGCCGAAACCAGCAGCACATCGGCGCCGTGGGCGGCCAGTGTCCGCCCCGCCACCGGGCCGGCGATGATGCGCGTGAAGTCGAGCACGCGGACGCCGGACAGCGGCCTGGCATCGACATTGATTTCGGCCTGGGGTGCAAATGCCGGCAGCGGCATCGGCGGCGCATCGCCGATCCGTTCGATGATGACCGGCGGTAGCCCCCGCAACGCCTGAGCCTGCGGGTGCGCCTGCCATTCGTCATAGGTCCGCATCGCCGCCACGACCATGCCGGCGTCCGAAGCCGCCGCTTCGAAGTCCTCGGCCTTCCACTTGGACAGCGCGGCGCGCACGGCATCCTTGTCGTGCGCGCAATGCAGAAGCTTCAGCACGCCATCCCGATGATGCGGAAAATTCGTATGCAGCCTGACCCAGCGGCCATCGCCGCACGGGTACAGCCCCGCGATCTTGTCCCATAGCTCGGGCGCCGCGCCACCCTTGACGCGCAGATAGCGCTCGCTGCGAAACTCGGCCATGGCATGGCGCATGTCGACCGCGACGCCCTGCCAGTTGCCGGTCCGCTGCGCCCACAACGCGGCGGCAGCCAGCGCCGACGCACCCAGGCTGGCCTGGGCCGCAGTGCCAATGGCGAAGCTGGATGGGAGAACCGGATCGGCGCCGGTCAGCGTCAGATGCCCAAGTGCTTCCGGGGGCATCCCGGCCTCGCGCCAGAGCGCGGCCAGGACATCGGGGGCAGTTTGGGGGGAAACGGTGGCAAAGGAAGCGGAGTTCATGGCTTGTATTCCAGCAGCGGCAAGCCCCGGACTGTGCGACGATTGCGCACCACGGCCCGAGGTCCACCGCACGATGACGACCCTGATATCTCGTGGATTCTGCACCACTTCAGCCCATCGCGCCGTGAGACGATTCGGAAAAAGCCCCGCAGGTGCCGGGTTACCCCGCAGGCACGGTAAAATCGCCCCATTCCACGGAACATCAGGACCGCAAACCGGGTCAATCCAGGCCCGGACCGTCCGCCCAAGCAATCGAGCCGCCCCCGTTGCGGCGACAACATGAGCCACGACACCAAACCCAACGACACGCCCGCCGCCTCCAACTTCCTGCGGAGCATCATCGACCAGGACCTCGCCACCGGCACCTACGCCGGCCGCGCGGACAAGCAAGGCGACCCGCTGCCGACCGTCATCACGCGCTTCCCGCCGGAGCCGAACGGCTACCTGCACATTGGTCACGCCAAGAGCATCTGCGTGAACTTCGGGCTGGCCCGCGACTATGCCGGCCGCTGCCATCTGCGCTTCGATGACACGAACCCGGTGAAGGAAGATACCGAGTACGTCGACTCGATCATCGATGCCGTGCACTGGCTCGGCTTCTCCTGGGACAGCGCCCAGGCTGGCAGCACGCCGCACCTCTACTTCGCGAGCGACTACTTCGACCAGCTCTACAAGTTTGCCGAGACGCTGATCGAGCGCGGCGTGGCCTATGTGGACAGCCAGAGCGCCGAGCAGATCGCCGCCATGCGCGGCAACTTTTCCGAGCCGGGCAAGCCGTCGCCGTTCCGCGACCGCTCGGTCGAGGAGAACCTGAAGCTGTTCCGCGAGATGCGCGACGGCAAGTACGCCGACGGCGAGCACGTGCTGCGCGCGAAGATCGACATGACCGCCCCGAACATCGTGATGCGCGATCCGGTGCTCTACCGCATCCGCCACGCCCATCACCACCGTACCGGCGACAAGTGGTGCATCTACCCGATGTACGACTTCACGCATTGCATCTCGGACGCGATCGAGAACATCACGCATTCGCTGTGCACGCTCGAGTTCGAAAACAACCGCCCGCTCTATGACTGGGTGCTCGAGCACCTGCGCGACGCTGGCGTGTTCGCCAATCCGCTGCCGCATCAGTACGAATTCGCGCGCCTGAACCTGACCTACGCGATCACCAGCAAGCGACGCCTGAAGCAGCTCGTGGACGAGCAGCGCGTGACCGGCTGGGACGATCCGCGGATGCCCACCATCGTCGGTATCCGCCGCCGCGGCTACACGCCCGAGTCGATCCAGCTCTTCTGCGATCGCGTGGGTGTGTCGAAGGCCGATAGCTGGATCGACATGAGCACGCTCGAAGGCGCGGTCCGTGATGACCTCGACGCGCGGGCACCGCGCAGCGTTGCCGTGCTGGACCCGCTCAAGCTGATCCTGGACAACTACCCGGAAGGCCAGAGCGAGGAATGCTCGGCGCCGGTGCACCCGAAGCAGCCTGAAATGGGCCGCCGCGTGTTCCCGCTGTCGCGTGAGCTGTGGATCGAGCGCGAAGACTTCAACGAGAACCCGCCGAAGGGCTACTTCCGTCTGTTCCCAGGCAACAAGGTGCGCCTGCGCTACGGCTATGTGATCGAATGCACCGGCGTCGACAAGGATGCCGACGGCAACGTGATTGCCGTGCATGCGAACTACCTGCCGGAAACCAAGAGCGGCACGCCTGGCGCGGACAGCGTCAAGGTCAAGGGCAACATTCACTGGGTCAGCGCGCCTCACGCGTGTGAAGCCGAAGTCCGCCTGTACGACCGTCTGTTCAACGACCCGAACCCGGATGCCGGTGGCAAGAACTTCCTGGACGCGCTGAATCCGAACTCGAAGAAGGTCGTGACCGCCTATCTGGAGCCGGGCCTGCGCGATGCCAAGCCAGAGGATCGTTTCCAGTTCGAGCGGCACGGTTACTTCGTCGCGGACCGCGTGGATTCGCAGCCGGGCAAGCCGGTGTTCAACCGCACGGTTGGACTCAAGGACAGCTGGGGCAAGTAAGCATGGCGCAAACGATTACTTTTCCGCTTGATCGCGAGTTCATCGCGCTGAATGACCTGCTGAAGCTTGCCGGCGTCTGCGACAGCGGCGGTGCCGGCAAGGCGCTGGTCGCGGCGGGCGAGGTATCGGTGGACGGTGCGCCCGAGTCACGCAAGACCGCGAAGATCCGTGCTGGCCAGGTGGTCGGCGTGGGCGGCACCGGTGGTGTGCGCATCAAGGTGGTGGCAGCCTGAACGCCAGGCAGTGCGATCACGAGGCGGCGGTGCAATACCGTCGCCTCATCAACTTGTCACATGATTGGCCGCATCAAATCGAAGGCGAAGCGGCTTCCAAGGAGCACTAATGCCAATCGCGTTCTGGTGTGTACTCGTGGCTGGCCTGATGCCGGTCCTGACCGTCGCCGTTGCCAAGGCCGGTAGCCGTGGTTACGACAACCATGACCCACGTGCCTGGCTGGAACGACAGAGCGGCCGCGCGCGGCGTGCCGACATGGCCCACCGCAATCATTTCGAGGCATTCCCGTTCTTCGCCGCCGCCGTGCTGATCGCCTCGCATCTGGCCGCACCGCAAGCACGAATCGACGAACTGGCGATTGCTTTCATCGTCATCCGGGTTCTGTACACCATTTGCTACCTGACTGATCGCGCCACGCTGCGCACGTTGTTCTGGACGATTGGGCAACTGACGGTGATCGGCATATTCCTGCTGCCCGTCTTCGTTCACTGAGTCTGTTCACGGATTGCGTCCATGAAGCGGAGGCCCCGAATGCGCGTCGTCCTTCCGATTGCCGCAGCCCTGCTGGCCTCCCCTGCCCTGGCCGCGCCGGCCACCTACACCGTGGACCCGACACACACCGCCGTGTACTTCGGCGCGAGTCACTTTGAACGCACCACGGTTCGTGGCCGCTTCGGCAAGATGGACGGGCGCATTCTTTACGACCCCGACAGCGGCACCGGGTCCATCGACTTCACCGTTGACACCGACTCCGTCGACACGGGCAACCGCAGCCTCGATGGTGTGCTGCGTTCCGCGCAGTTCCTCGACGCCCAGAACTTCCCCGTTGCCCGGCTGCAGGCGAACCGCTTTATTGTCGAGAACGGCAAGCTTGTCGCCGTGGAAGGTTCGTTATCGCTCCATGGCGTCAGCCAACCCTTGCGGCTCGAGGCCGATCGTTTCAGTTGCGGAGAGACGGTCCTGTTCGGTGTCAGGCGGAACGTGTGCGGCGGCGACTTCCACGCCAGTTTTCCGCGCAGTGCCTTCGGGATAACACGTTTCCTGCCCGAGGTTGGCGATCTGGTCACACTTCAGGTGTCTGTCGAAGCATCCCCCGCCAGCACGGCGGAACCGGCGGGAAAATAGCCGGCGGCACATCCTGTCGAAGGCGACCCGGCGTCACCTTTATCTGGAGGAAGTTCAGTAAAATCAGCCCTTTGCCAAGACCATCCAGCCGCGTAGCCCCACTGCGAACGGCGATGCGCGAGCCAAGATGAGCATGATTCACCTGAACGACGTCGTTGCGGCGTCGCTAGCTGCTGCCGGCGCCTGCCTGGCGTGCAGCATTCCCGCCGATTTTCTTCGCCAATTTCCACTCTGGGCCTACAAGACCTATGGCCGTGGCGCGCTGTTGCTGCCGCTGCTCGCCGTCATGGTCGGGACGTTGATCGCTGGTGTAGCCGTCGAGGGCGACATCAACAGTGATGGCGGTATTGCCTTGGTGGCGGCCGCCTCGTTCCTGGGCCTGATACTGGCATCCGCCCTGCTGCGCTTCTGGCTCGCCGACTATCGCAAGCGCTGACCCGGCGCGGGCCAGCCGGGACAATTACCGCTCCGGATACCCCATTTCCATCGTGTGGACGTCCGGATCACGTATGATTCGGCCTTTCGCGCACAGAGCACGATTGCTGGCGCGTGCCGCTTACCTGATCCCATGGCGCTCAAGTCCACCATTTTCAAAGCCGACCTGTCCGTGTCCGACATGGATCGGCCGTACTACGGCAGCCACACGCTGACCATTGCCCAACACCCGTCCGAGAACGACGCACGCATGATGGTCCGCCTGCTGGCCTTTGCCTGCGAAGCCACCGAGACGCTGACCTTCACTCGCGGCCTGGACGAGCCCGACGAACCCGATCTCTGGGACAAGACGCTGACCGGCGACATTTCGCATTGGATCGACCTCGGCCAGCCCGACGAAACCCGGCTGAAGCGTGCGGCCGCACGTGCCGATCACGTCACCGTCTATACCTACCAGAGCGCCAGCGCGCGTGAATGGTGGAAAGGCATGTCGGGCAAGGCCAGCAAGCTGCGCAACGTGACCATCTACAATGTGCCTTCGGATGCCGTGGAAGCGCTGGCACGTATGGCCCAGCGTGCCATGCGCCTGTCCGTGACCATCCAGGATGGCGACATCTGGGTCAGTGACGACGACCACAATGTGCAGATTACGCGCGAAGTGCTCCAGCGCGCGGACGATTGATTCCCAGCCACACTCAAAAAGGAAGACTGCGATGCAAACCACTCCCTCCGGCCTGCAATTCGAAGACACCGTCGTCGGTTCGGGCGACGAAGCCAAGGCAGGCAAGCATGTGACCGTGCACTACACCGGCTGGCTCTTCGAGAACGGCCAGGCTGGCCGCAAGTTCGATTCGAGCAAGGATCGTAACGACCCGTTCGTGTTCCCGCTGGGCGCCGGTCACGTCATTCGCGGTTGGGACGAAGGCGTGCAGGGCATGAAGGTTGGTGGCACGCGCCGCCTGGTCATTCCCGCCGACCTGGGCTACGGTGCCCGTGGCGCCGGTGGCGTGATTCCTCCGAATGCCACGCTGCTGTTTGAAGTGGAACTGCTCGCGGTCTGAGCCAGCACCCGCCAATAAAAAACGGACGCCTTGGCGTCCGTTTTTTATTGCGCATGAAGCACAAGCGAGAATCAGCGGCGCTTCATGTAGAACACAAAGACCTTGTCGACCTCGGCGTGCGACAGCAACTCATTGCCCGTCTGCTTCGCGAATGCCTGGAAATCGCGCGTGGCGCCCGGATCGGTGGCCAGCACCTTGAGCACTTCGCCACTGGCCATGTCAGCCAGCGCCTTCTTGGTCCGCAGGATCGGCAGCGGGCAATTCAGGCCGCGGGCGTCCACTTCTTTTTGGAAATCCATTCCTCACACCTTCTATTTCTGATAGATGCCGTATTGTAGCGAAGCGCCGAGCAGGCTGAAGTCGGTCGGGCGACGCGGGTCGGGAATGTCGTCACCAGTAGCGCGATCATAGAATCGCACCGGCATTCCGCGGCGCTCCAGGAAATCGGCCACGGCGAAGCCGGTACCCGCATTCCAGATCCGCATCTTCTCCGGCGCCACGAGCTTGTATTCCGCCAACTCTTCCGACAGCCGGATGTTCCCGATCGCCTGAACGTGGTAGGCAATGATCAGCTCGTTCTTGCGCATGAAGTCGTAGACACCAATCAGCGATGCCGACACCGTATCGAGATTGGTCTCTTCCTTGAGCTCGCGTGCCACGCCCAGTTCCGGCGTTTCGTCGCGTTCCATAAAGCCGGTCACCAGCGCGAACATCTTCTCAGGCCACACGGCATTGCGTGCCAGCAGCAGCTTGCCTTCGTACTCGACCACGGCCGCCAGCACCGGCAACGGATTGTCCCAATGCACGAATCCGCAGCCATCCCGCAGGCAAACATGGCGATAGCGTCCAGACATTGGCAGATGCTCAAGTTCCGAACCGCATTGCGGGCAAAAACGATAGTTATGCATCGGGGGTCTCCTGTCTTCTGTCTCGTTATTGTTGATGAATGCTGGATGCGTAACTGCCCTTCAACCCGGGCAGGCCGCGCGGATATCGGCGGCAAACGCTTCCACTGTATCTGGCTGCAGGTCCCACGCGCACATCAGCCGGCACCCGCCTGCGCCGATGAACGTGTAGAACAGCCAGCCCCGGGCGCGCAGCGCCTCGATGGCCGGCAGCGGCAGTTCGGCAAAGACGGCGTTTGCCTCGGTCGGGAACATGATGCGCACGCCAGGAATATCGGCGATGCGCTGGTGAAGCAGCGTCGCCATGGCGTTGGCGTGGCGCGCGTTATTCAGCCACACGTCGTTTTCGAGCATGCCGAGCCATGGCGCCGAAATAAAACGCATCTTCGACGCCAGTTGCCCCGCCTGCTTCACGCGGTAGGCAAAGTCCTCCGCCAGCTTGCGGTCGAAGAAAACCACGGCCTCCCCCACGGGCAAGCCATTTTTGGTGCCACCAAAGCAGAGCACATCGACGCCCGCACGCCAGGTGATTTCTGACGGGTGCACACCGAGCGATGCCACCGCATTGGCGAATCGCGCGCCATCCATATGCACGCGCAACTGGCGCCGCTTGGCGATGGCCGCAATGGCACGCACTTCCTCCACCGTGTAGACGGTGCCCACCTCGGTGGCCTGCGTCAGCGAGACGACACGCGGCTTCGGATAGTGGATATCGGCGCGGCGCGTGACCAGCGCCTCCACCGCATCGGGCGTCAGCTTGCCGTTCTCGCCGGGGGCGGTGAGCAGCTTCGACCCGTTCGAGAAGAACTCGGGGCCGCCGCACTCGTCCGTTTCAATATGGGCGAGTTCATGACAGATCACCGAGTGGTAAGACTGGCACAGCGAGGACAGCGCAAGCGAATTGGCCGCCGTGCCATTGAAGACGAAGAAGACCTCGCAATCGGTCTGGAACAGATCGCGGATGCGATCGCAGACCTTTTGCGTCCAGCTGTCGTCGCCGTAGGCCTTCTCATGGCCGCTGGCGTTGGCCTCGAGAAAATATTTGAGCGATTCCGGGCAGAAACCCGCGTAATTGTCCGAGGCGAACTGCTGCATGGTGGAGACTGCGGAGGTCATCGTTCAGCCTTGCTGGAAGTTACTTCTTGTCGGCCCAGAGTTCGCCACCGGTAGCCCAGTTCTCGCGCTTGACGTCGGTGATGATGATGTCGACCGCGCCCGAGGAGCAGCCAAGCGTCTCGCACGTGACACGGGTAACTTCCTCGACAAACTTGCGCTTCTGCTCGACGGTGCGGCCTTCAAACATTTCTACGTGGAAAGTGGGCATTCGTGACTCCTTTGGAATGTCAGTTCTTGTAAGAGGGATCGATTTTATCGAGTTTGCGCAGCAGTGCGGGCCATTCCATCACGCCCTCGACGGCGCCACCGTCATAAAGCTGCAGAGAGGTCTTGTCCGCAATGGCCGCTGACGGCTGGACGGTAGCGCTGCCGAGCTGCGCGCCGAGCTGGATCTCACACGCCTTGATCAGCGTGGCCATCAACACATAGGCCTCCGCCACCGTGCGGCCCACGGTCAGCGTGCCGTGGTTGCGCAGCAGCATGGCCGGGTGCCCGCCCAGCGACCCGGTAAGCCGCCCGCCCTCAGCCGGCGAGAACGCCAGCCCTTCGTAATCGTGATAGGCAATCCGCCCGTGGAAACGCATCGCATGCTGCGAGAGCGGCAGCAGCCCTTCGGCCTGAGCCGACACCGCGATACCTGCGGTGTTATGCAGGTGCATCACGCAGTGCGCATCGGGGCGGGCCGCATGGACCGCGCCGTGCAGCGCAAAGCCTGTCACGTTGACGGGATGGACGGTTTCGCCGACCACCTCGCCTCGGCTGTTGATCTTGACGAGATCGGACGCACGAATCTCGTCGAAGGCAAAGCCAAACGGATTGATCAGGAAGTGATCGGGCTCACCGGGCACGGTGGCCGAAATATGGGTGTAGATCAAGTCATCCCAGCGCGCCAGCGCGGCCAGCCGGTAGGCGGCGGCAAGGTCCACGCGCACGCGCGCTTCTTCGTCGCTGATCGGGAAAGCCGGGCCCGCGGCACGGCCGGGCTGCAAGGCAAAAGACATGGGGCAAAGGCTCCGCGCCGCCCTGCAACGCCTGCGCGGGTGCGTCCGGTCGAGTGAGCGGCGGAGCCGATACTGTAGCGCAGTCCTCAGGCGCCGGCATGGGCCGGTTTGCCACCCACCGGCATCGCGCGCGACATCCAGACGTAGATCAGTGCGCCCAGCAGCAACGCGCCGGCTGCCACTGCCAGCGACGCCGAAAATCCGCCCGTGCGGGCCACCAGCGCCGTGGCCAGCGGCGGCCCCGCGATCTGGCCGAGCGCGTATGCCGCCGTCATCAGGCCGATCAACTTCGAGGCACGCTGGCCCCACAGGCGCCGCGCTTCACGCATCGCAAACGACACCAGCGCCGTGAACGGCAGGCCCACCAGCAGGCTGCTGAGCGCGAATCCGGCCACCGTCGGCCAGACCGCCGCCACGCCCACGCCGATGGCCTGCATCGTGTACAGGATCGTCATCATGCGGCGGTTGTCGTGGTGCATGCCCACGCGCGTGACCAGATACGCGCCCACCATCACCCCTGCTCCCAGGATCGGCCAGAACAGGTCTGCCCAGACACTGCCCGGCATGGCCTGGCGTGCGATCACCGGCAGGAATGTCGCGGTAATGATGTAGCCGAATCCGGCCAGGCCGTAAGCCAGCGTCAGGGCCCAGGTTTCAAGGTCGAGTCTCGGCGTGGGTGCCGGTGCGAGAGTTGGTGCGCTGCCGCCGCACGGCGCGTGTAACGCTGGAGGCGGCGAACCGAACACACGCCACACCAGCGCCAGCATGACCGCGCCAAGCACCGCGAACGTCATCCATCCCCAATTGGCCAGCCAGTGCGCCGCCACCATGCCGAACGCCGACACCCCTGTGATCACGATGCCGACCCCCGGCCCGCAGAACATCAGGCCGCCAAGGGTCGGATGGTCGAGTTCGGCGAGCCGCTGCATACACCACGCGGTCGCGTAGACCATCACCACCGCGCTGGCGATACCGGCCAGCGTGCGCCAGGCGAGCCACGCCACCATGCCGCCCGGGAGCGCCATGGCCAGCGTCAGCACCACGGTCAGCACCAGCGCGCCGCGCACCATGCGCACCGGGTCGGGCCGGATGAACAGGCATAACAATGCACCCAGCAGGTAGCCGATGTAGTTCAGCGTCGCCAGCGCACTGCCCTCGGCCAGGGTCACGGTGCCGTCGTGCAGCATCATCGGCAGCAGCGGCGTGAAGGCGAAGCGCCCGATGCCCATGGCCAGCGCCAACGAGACGAGCCCGGCCAGCGCCACGGCCCATGGGCCAGCGGTTTGCCGGGTCAACCTTCCGGAGGAAACATCGGCGTTTGCGGAAGGCATGTGACGGAATCCGGGCTGGCGCCGCATTCGGCGGATTTGACAATGTCGCCAATGCTACGCCTGAATCGTCATACCTGCCGGCAGCCGGCCGGCCCGCGCCGGCACGCGCCGGCACCAATGCGCGATGGCGGAATGTGGCCGGTCGCCTACACTGGAAGTGGCGCGGCCACGGCATTCACTGCGGGCCGCTCCCCGCCATGACACTCGCACCGATCCGAGGCTGGCTGGCCCGGGTGCGCTGGCTCGCACTGGGACACGCCCTCGGGCTCACCTTGCTGGCGATTGCAGGCGCGCACGCGCAGTCCGCGTCATCCGCATCCACCGCGCCTGCCGTGCCGCCGGTCTACGTCATCCCCATCCAGGGCGCCATCAGTCCGGCCAGCGCCAGCTTTGCCGTCCGCGGCATCGAGCAGGCCCGCAAGCATGGGGCGCAACTCATCGTGATCGAGATAGATACGCCAGGCGGCCTGGACAAATCGATGCGCGACATCATCCAGGCCATCATCGCATCGCCCGTGCCGGTTGCAACATACGTCTATCCCGGCGGCGCGCGGGCCGCCAGCGCGGGCACCTACATCCTCTACGCCAGCCACATCGCCGCAATGGCGCCCGGCACCAACCTGGGCGCGGCCAGCCCCGTGGCGATCGGCATTGGCGGCCCGAAACCGGAAGCGGGTCCGGCACCCGCATCGGCACCATCCAGCGCCCCGGCGGCCGAGGACACGATGACACGCAAGCAGATGCATGATGCATCCGCCTATATCCGAGGGCTGGCGCAGTTGCGACACCGCAATGCGGACTGGGGCGAGCGCGCGGTAAGAGAGGCGGTGAGCCTATCCGCCGACGAAGCCGTGGCGCAGCATGTGGCGGACTTGATCGCCGTCGACCTTCCGGTACTGCTCAGGCAGGTGGACGGCAAACACATCGAGGCCGCGGGCGCCGTGCGCACCCTGCATACGGCGGGCGCGCCCGTGGTCACGCTGGAACCCGACTGGCGCAGCCGCCTGCTCGCCGTCATCACGGACCCGAGCGTCGCGCTGATCCTGATGATGATCGGCATCTACGGTCTGATCTTCGAGTTCTCCACGCCGGGCATGGTCGTGCCGGGCATTGCCGGCGCGATCTGCCTGCTGCTGGGCCTGTTCGCGCTGCAGATGCTGCCCGTCAACTACGCCGGGCTGGCGCTGATCGCGCTTGGCGTCGGCTGCATGACCGCGGAGCTGTTCCTGCCGACGTTCGGCGCGCTGGGTGTTGGCGGCATCATCGCCTTTGCGTTCGGCGCCGTGATGCTGATCGACACCGACGTGCCTGGCTTCGGCGTGCCGCTATCGCTGATTGCCACCCTGTCCACGGTGTCGGCGGTCTTCCTGTTCGGCATGTCGATGGTGCTGTTGCGCGCGCGCCGGCGGCCAGTTGTCAGCGGCGCAGACGCGCTGGTCGGCAGCATCGGCGTGGTGATCGACGATGCCCCGGTAGACGGATGGGCAACGGTCCATGGCGAACAATGGCGTATCCATAGCGCCGCCCCGCTGGTACGTGGCCAACGCGTGCGCGTGACGGCGCGGCGTGGGCTGGTGCTCGACGTGACGACCGCGGGCGAACGGTCATGAGCATTCCCACTGAAACAAGAACGGAAGGAGTCTGATATGGCTTTCGGATTCAGCTTCGGCGGCTTGATCTTCCTGCTGGTTCTGCTGGTGATCTCCGCATTTCGCGTGCTGCGCGAGTACGAGCGCGGCGTGGTATTCATGCTTGGGCGCTTCTGGCGCGTCAAGGGACCTGGGCTGGTGCTGATCATCCCCGCCATCCAGCAGATGGTGCGCGTGGACCTGCGCACCGTGGTACTGGACGTGCCCCCTCAGGACGTGATCTCGCACGACAACGTATCCGTCAAGGTCAACGCGGTGATCTACTTCCGGGTGGTCGACCCGGAACGCGCGATCATCCAGGTGGCCAACTTCCTCGAGGCCACGAGCCAGCTCGCGCAGACCACGCTACGCTCGGTGCTAGGCAAGCACGAGCTCGACGAAATGCTTGCGGAAAGGGAGAAGCTGAACCTCGACATCCAGAAGGTGCTCGACGCCCAGACGGACGCATGGGGTATCAAGGTATCGAATGTCGAGATCAAGCATGTCGACCTCAACGAGACGATGGTCCGCGCGATCGCACGGCAGGCCGAGGCCGAACGCGAGCGGCGCGCCAAGATCATTCATGCCGAAGGCGAATTGCAGGCATCGGTGAAGCTGCTGGAAGCCGCGCAGATGCTGGCGCGTCAGCCGGAGGCGATGCAACTCCGCTACCTGCAAACGCTCACCCAGATCGCTGGCGACAAGAGTTCGACCATCGTCTTCCCGTTGCCAATGGGCGTGCTGTCAGCACTTGCCGGCGGAGGGTCGAAATAGCACATTTTGATGCGATTGATTGGCCTCAAGAGTTGGCTCTGGGCGCCACAATCGTTCACAACTTCCCTATTGGCATGAGCCGGATCGAGGCCTAGCATCGGCCTCGCCGTCTGCACCTTTGCTGACGGTTTCCTCCACTCATTTCAATGGCACCATGGCAAGGACTATCGAGCTGTTCGGCTGGTTTGTGTTCAACGTCGCGATTCCGTTGCTCGCGCCGTTAGCACTGCTGCCGCTAGCCAAAGTGCCCCACTTCTTCCGGGAAGAAAGTCACGGCATCGTCCGGCGTGCGATCGAAGGCGGACAGCTACTCTGGGCCGCGATCCCGATGAGCGCCAGCGCCTGCTACCTGCTGGCTTCCGCGCTGGATGAGTCCCACTGGAACCGCCAGACCATGTGGATTGGCATTGCGATGCATGTGTTCCTGATCGTCTTCGCAGCCGTGCTGGTACTGCTGGGCGCAATGGAAGCCAGCGCCGCAGTCACGCGTCCACGCAATCGACCTAACTGGGTCTTGAGGATTTCAGTCTGCCTGACGATCGTCAGTGCGGGAGCCTATTTCGGGATCTATGCCGAACTGGTTCGGCCCAACGGCCTTTGAAAACATCGCGAACCATCAGCCAAGGAGCATCAACATGCAGAAAGCCATCATCAGATTCCTGGAAGACAACGACCTTCAGCGCAAGGTGATGACGAGGGTCTTCAAAGGGTACCTCGTCGTCTACGCGTCGTGGGTTGCCTGGGGCATCTATCTGAAGCATGCGGCAGCTTGAAGGTGTCGCGAATCCTGACCGCGCCACGCGGCTGCGGTCAGGAGATTCCCTATGCGGCGTGCGCTGTCGATTCCGCGGGCGCGGTGCGCTGAGACAACGCCGAGGCAAGGCCGCCCGCCATACCGCGCGACCGGCCCGAGCTGAGGTAATCCGCAATCGATTCCTGCGTCACATCCCCCAGGTACCCCCCATCGGCATCGAGCACGGGCAGCCAGCTCGTGTTGTGCTGATACATGCGCGACAGCACGATGCGCAGGTGTTCATCGCACGTCGCCGTGACGGTGAGCGGCCGCATGACATCGGCACAGTGCCCGCCAGACGCCATCGCGCCCCGCACATCGCGGCGCGTGACATAGCCAAGCACGTGCTGCGCGTCGTCGACAACGGGAAGGTGGCGCACATCGGCATCGTCCATCACACCAAATGCTTCGGCCAGCGGCATGTCGGGCCGGCTGATCGGCGGCATCGTGGCGGCGTCGCCCGCACGCACCAGCAGCAGGCGCTTGAGCGTGTTGTCGTGACCGACGAAGGCCTGCACGAAATCGTTGGCGGGATGCGCCAGCAACGCATCGGGATGATCGAACTGCACGAGCTTGCCACCACGGAACACGGCAACCTTGTCGCCGAGCTTGATCGCTTCATCGATATCGTGCGACACCATGATCACGGTCTTGCCGAGCTGGCGTTGCATCTGGAAGAACTCGTTCTGAATGCTCTCGCGGTTGATCGGATCGACCGCGCCGAACGGCTCGTCCATCAACAGCACCGGCGCGTCGGCCGCCAGTGCCCGGATCACGCCGATGCGCTGCTGCTGGCCGCCGGAGAGTTCGCGCGGATAGCGCTTGAGCATCTTGTCCGGGTCCAGCTGCACCATCCGGATCAGTTCGCGTGCCCGCTCGCGGCATTGTTTCCTGTTCCATCCGAGCAGGCGCGGCACGACCATGATGTTTTCTTCGATCGTCATGTTAGGAAACAGGCCGATCTGCTGGATCACATAGCCAATCTTGCGCCGCAGGGTCACGCCGTCGAGTCCGGCCGTGTCCTCGCCATCGATGCGAACGGTACCGGAGGTCGGTTCGATCAGGCGGTTGATCATCTTGAGCGTGGTGGTCTTGCCGCAACCAGACGGCCCCAGGAACACACAGATTTCGCCGCGCGGCACCGCCAGGCTGACGGCATCGACGGCATGCACTTCAGTGCCATCCTTTTGGTGGAAGGTCTTGGTAAGCTTGTCGAGTTCTATCATTGACGGATTCCTTTCGGCGTCAGCGCGCGCTGCAGTGCCTGCAGGCACGCGTCCGCCACAATGGCGAGCAGGCTGACGAGAACCGCGCCCACGGCCAGCTTGCTCATGTTGCTCTGGCTGATCGCTTGCAGGATCAGCACGCCCAGGCCACCGGCGCCGATGACCGCCGCGATCGTGGCCACGCCGATGTTCATCACGACGGCGGTACGCACGCCGCCCAGGATCACGGGCACTGCGAGCGGAAGATCCACCAGCCGCATACGCTGCCACGTGGTCATGCCGATGCCGCGGCCGGCTTCCTGGATGCCAGGATCGATATTGGCCAGCGCGGTGTACGTGTTGCGCATGATCGGCAGCAGCGAGTACAGGAACACGGCGGTCACGGCCGGCAGGTAGCCCAACGCGTGGCCGAAGCGCGCGAAGATCGGGATCATCAGCCCGAACAGCGCGATCGACGGCAGCGTCAGCACCACGGTCGCCAATGCCAGCATCGGCCCGGCCAGAAAGCGGTGTCGCGTGATCAGGATGCCGAGCGGCACACCGATGACGATGGCCAACCCGACTGCGGAGCCGACCAGCGCGAGATGCTCGCCAGTCAGCCGCAGCAGCGTCGGCCAGCTATGGTGAAGGTAGGTCAGCAGATCCATGATGGGCTCCTCAGATCAGGCCATGGCTGCGCAGGAAGTCTCCCGCCACCTTGTCCACCGGCTGCTGGTCGATGTCGACCTGATAGTTCATATCGGTCATCGCCGCGTTGTCGAGCTTGGCGGCGAGCGCGTTGAGCAGGTCGGCAAGTTCGGGATGCGCGTCGAGCGCGGCCTTGCGCACCACGGGCACCGCGTTGTACGGCGGGAAGAAATTCAGATCGTCCTCAAGCAGGACCAGATCGAAGCCCTTCACTCGGCCATCGGTCGTGTAGACCAGGCCCAGGTCCACTTGGTTATTCTTCAGCGCCGTATAGACCAGGCCCGGGTCGAGCTGGATCACGTCCTTGCGCGTGAATGGCAAGCCGTAGGCCGCTTTCAGTGGATCGAGTCCGTCAGGGCGCGCGGCGAACTCCATGTCCACCGCCAGCGGGTGCCGCTTGTCCTCGCCGTCGGCACGCATTTTCTCGGCATACGCGGATAGCGTGGTGGCTGTGCCGGCGCGCTCCTTCGGCATCGCCAGCGCGTACGTATTGTTGATGGCCGACGGATCGAGCCAGACCAGCCCCTTGGCCGCGTCGAGCGCCTTCACACGCGCGTAGCTCTGCGGGCCGTCCAGCTTTTCCTCGACCTTGTTGAAGACGATCAACGCGGTGCCCGTGTAGTCCCACACGACGTCGAGCTGACCGGACTCCATGGCCTGGCGCATCAGCGTGCTGCCCAGCCCCGCGGTCAACGTGGTGTCGACACCGTGGGCACGCAGGTACTGCGATGTCATCGACGACAGGATCAGTTGTTCGGTGAAGTTCTTGCCACCGATGCGCACCGGATCGCTGGCGCTCTGCGCGCGTGCCGGGGCGGTAGTCAGCAGGATCGCGGCGAACGCCGCGCCTAGTGCGACGACCAGCCAGTAGAGCCGGCTCTCGGAGAACGGCGCAGGGTGTCGGTTCTTGTTGGATCTCATGGATGATTCCTCAGCGTGCCAGCCCGCGGCGGCGCAGGTAGACATGGCCAGCGGTGGCGAACAGCGCGTCCAGCGTGAGGGCCAGCAGCGCGGTGGCGCCGGCACCCAGCAGCAGGAGCGACTGGTTGTTCAGGTAGATGCCCGGGAAGATCAGTTCGCCAAGGCTGTTGGCGCCGATCAGGAACGACAGCGGCACGGTGCCGACATTGATCACCAGGCTGATACGCACGCCAGCCAGGATCACGGGCAGCGCATTGGGCAGTTCCACACGGATCAGTTGCTGGCACGGCGTCATGCCGATGCCGCGTGCGGCTTCGAGCAAGGCAGGTGACACAGTGCGCAGGCCCTCGTACGTATTGCGCACGATCGGCAGCAGCGATGCCAGCCACAGCGCCAGGATGGCGGGCCGTTCGCCGATGCCGAGCACTGCCAGCGCGAGCGCCAGTACCGCCAGCGAAGGCACGGTGTTGCCGACGTTGAAGATCTGCATCAGCCGGTCGGCCCAGCGGTGCATGCAGGGGCGGCTCAGTCCGATTCCGGCGGGGATGCCGGTAGCCAGCGCGAGCGCCATCGAAATGGCCACGAGGCGCAGGTGATCGACCACATCGTAGAGCAGGCGCTCCTGGTACTGATTGATCACATCGACGCCAATCCAGGCGACGAGTCCCGCCAGTGCGACGGCAACGACGCCACTCCAGGCAAATGCCCGGATGGTTTGCTTTGACATATTCCCTCTCTCCTCTTCCGGAACGAAAAGCGAAAGAGATTTCGCCGCCACTTCCGAAATGCGGAAAACAAAGGGGCCGGCGGAGTTGATTGGGGGTGCCCGCCGGGGCCCGTTTCAGATTGCCTTGCCGCCATGACCGGCACGATTGCCGGCGGACGGACTTTCGGGTGTCACACCACCGATGGCAGTGGCGAATCACCCTGTTGATGGGGTTCGAGCAAGAAGCCAGAACCCGCAGATTGCGGCGCAACCCGGAGGGCTGGCCAGTGGCGGCGACTGATGTCGTGTCAAACGCGCTTCGGTGGAGCGCCGCCAGGTCAATCGGCCGTTAGCGGATAACGCTTCGCGGGGTTCAGGAAAGGTCCGAGCCCATCGAAATTCACGTCAACGGATGACAAAGAGAGCGCTATTATACACATCTTCTGCGATTTCGTCATCTTCACGAATTCTGACGCCTCAACGACCCGATTTCACCGGCATTTTTCGGCCACTGCGGCGTTGCAGAAATACGCCTGACACACCCGCTTTCGTCCCATGCACAGAACAATCTGTTGCCTCCTGCCCCACTACCGCTTTGGCGCCGAAGCCTTACATTGAGTGGGTAGATCCGACGGCCAGAGCGCCGTCCCAATGGAGAGAAATTCATGGACACCACCCGCATCCAGACCGTTCCGGCAACCGCCACGGAGACCGTGCAGCGCTCGCGCAGCGTGGACCGCGTGGTTCGCGGCATTGCCACATCCGACGGCGCCGGCGTCAAGCTGACCCGTGTGCTGACGCAGAACCTGCAGCGTCGGCTCGACCCGTTCCTGATGCTCGATGCCTTTGGCACCGACAACAAGGACGACTACATCGGCGGCTTCCCTGATCACCCGCACCGCGGCTTCGAGACCATCACCTACATGCTGGCCGGCCGTATGCGCCACCGCGACAGCGCCGGCCATGAAGGCCTGCTGGAAAACGGCGGCGCGCAATGGATGGTCGCGGGCGCCGGCGTGGTGCACTCGGAACTGCCCGAGCAGGAGGACGGCCGCATGGAGGGCTTCCAGCTCTGGCTGAACCTGCCGGCTGCGGACAAGATGACGACGCCGTGGTATCGCGATATGCCGGCGTCGGCCATCCCGACCGTGGCGCTGCCATCGGGCGGCACCGTGCGCGTCCTGGCGGGGGCCTCGCATGGGGTGGCAGGCGCGGTGACGCGGCCGGTTACCCAGCCGCTGTACCTCGACGTGCACCTGCCCGCAGGCCAGACGTTCGCGCAGACGCTGACGGCCGGCCATAACGCATTCCTCTACGTCTATCGCGGCGCGGTCACCGTGGGCGACGCCGATGGCGCCGTGGTCGAGGCCCAGCGCATGGGGGTGCTCGACAACGCCACCCGTGCCGACGGGGTCGTGATCAAGGCCAATGAGGACGCGCGCTTCCTGCTGATCGCAGGTCAGCCGCTGAACGAGCCGATCGCGCAGTACGGCCCGTTCGTGATGAATACGCAGGATCAGATCTACCAGACCCTGGCAGACTTCCGCGATGGCCGTTTCGCCACGATTCCGGCGAATCAGGCCAGTTGACCTGACCGTCTGAGCGCGTCGCCCGACGCGCCCGACGTCTACCCAGCCGCCGCTGGGTCGGGGTTTCCCCGGCCCAGCGGCGGTTTTTCTTTGCCACTGTGGTCGGCACGCGACTTGCAACCTTCCTGGAACCGTTGTGGGGCATGGGAAAGAGGTCAAAGTGACCCGCCGAACCCCCACGCACTTATATAATTCATCGCAAATTCCGAGCATCACGCAACCATGATGATGACGACCTGTCGCGCAGCGATGCTGCGCCACGCACAGCCGCTGTCACGTGCCTGATCTCAACGTTGCTGCCACAACAATTCGAGCCGCCTCAGTGACATTACAAACCCCTTCCAGGCTGGCGCTTGCGCATATCACCAAGCGCTATCCCGGCGTGACCGCCAATGACGACGTCAGCCTTAGCGTCGCGCCCGGCGAAATCCATGCCGTCCTTGGCGAAAACGGCGCCGGCAAATCCACCCTCATGAAAATCATCTTCGGCGCGGTTCGCCCCGACGCCGGCGAGGTGCACTTCAATGGGGCGCCGGTGTCGATCAACAGCCCGCATGACGCCCGCAACCTGGGCATCGCGATGGTCTTCCAGCATTTCTCGCTGTTCGACACGCTGACCGTGACCGAAAACATCGCGCTTGGGCTGCCCCCCAAGGACATCGGCAGCATGAAGCAGCTCGCCGAGCGAATTCGCGCCACGGCCGAACGCTACGGCCTGCCGCTGGAGCCGCACCGGCACGTGCACACGCTCTCCGTGGGCGAACGCCAGCGCGTTGAGATCGTGCGCGCGCTGCTGGCCAATCCCCAGTTGTTGATTCTCGATGAGCCCACTTCGGTCCTGACACCGCAGGCCGTGGAAACGCTCTTCGTCACGCTGCGCCAGTTGGCCGCCGAGGGCACAAGCATTCTCTATATCAGCCACAAGCTCGACGAGATCCGCGCGCTGTGCCATCACGCGACGGTGATGCGAATGGGCAAGGTCACGGGTGTATGCGATCCGCGCGAGCAAAGCGCCGCGTCGCTGTCGCGCATGATGATTGGCGGCGAGCCGCCGCGCGAAGCCCGCGTGACGGCCGAACGTGGCCCGGTCCGGCTTGCCGTACGCGATCTGTCGCTGCCGCCCGCGCACCAGTTCGCCACCGAATTGCAGCACATCTCGCTGGATGTCCATGCGGGCGAGATCGTCGGCATCGCCGGCGTTTCCGGCAATGGCCAGCAGGAGCTGCTGGCCGCGCTGTCCGGCGAAGACGCACGCACGGCCGGTACAGCCGTGCATCTCGACGGCAAGGCGGTTGGCAAGCTTGACGCGCGTGGCCGCCGCCGCGCCGGCCTGGCCTTCGTTCCCGAGGAACGCCTGGGCCGTGGCGCGGTGCCGGGCATGAGCCTGTCGTCGAACACGCTGCTCTCTCACCAGACGCCGCCATTCGTCCGCCATGGCATGGTGTCGCCGAAGGCCGCCGACGGCCTGGCGGCTGGCATCATCAACCGCTTCCGCGTCAAGGCAAGCGGCCCCGCCGCGCTGGCGCGCAGCCTTTCGGGCGGGAACCTGCAGAAGTTCATTGTCGGCCGCGAGATCGAGACCGGTCCGAAGGTGCTGATCGTTGCCCAGCCAACCTGGGGCGTCGACGTCGGCGCCGCCGCCCAGATCCACAACGAGATCCTGGCGCTCAAGGCTACCGGCTGCGCAATTCTCGTCGTCTCCGAAGAACTCGACGAACTGTTCGCCATCTGCGACCGGCTCCACGTCGTCGCCAAGGGCCACCTGTCGCCGTCGATTCCGGTGGAATCGGCCACGCGCGAGCAAGTGGGCCTATGGATGAGCGGGCTATGGGAAGGTGGGCCAGCCAGCCGGCATGACGGCGTTGCCGCGGAGGTGACCGCCCATGGCTAAGCTCCTCTCCCCCGTCGTGCTCGCGCCGCGCGGTGTCCCCTCGCGCCGCATGGCCTATGCGTCGCCGCTATTCGCGATCGTGCTGACGCTGTTGTTCGGCGCCATGCTGTTCCTGTTGATCGGCAAGGATCCGATGGCCGCGCTCAAGGTCTTCCTGGTCGATCCGCTCAAGGACAAGCGGGCGATCGGCGAAGTCCTGCTCAAGACCGTGCCGCTCGTGCTCTGCGCGCTTGGCCTTTCCGTCTGCTATCGCGCCAATGTGTGGAATATCGGCGCGGACGGCCAGCTCATTCTCGGCGGCATCTTCGCCGGGGCCACCGTGCTCTGGTTCGACACGCCGGGCAACACCACCAGCGGCTTCGTCGTGCTGGTGCTGGCTTCGCTGGCGGGTGTCGTCGGCGGCATGGTGTGGGCATCCGTCACCGCGCTGCTGAAGGATCGCTTCAATGCCAACGAGATCCTGGTCTCGCTGATGCTGACGTATATCGCGCAGCAACTGCTGCTGTGGGTCGTCAATGGGCCGCTCAAGGACCCGAATGGCATGAACTTCCCGCAGTCGAAGGTGTTCTCCTCGGCATTCCTGCTGCCGAACCTGCTGCCCGGCTCGCGCCTGCACGTGGGCTTCGCGGTGATGCTGGTGCTCGTGGTCATCATGACCGTGTTCGTGTTCCGCAGCTTCGCCGGATACCGCCTGCAGGTGGGCGGCACCGCGCCGCTGGCCGCGCGCTACGCGGGGTTCTCGTCGCGCAATGCGCTGTGGAGCGCGCTGATGGTCTCAGGCGGCACCGCCGGGCTCGCCGGCGCATTCGAGGTCACCGGCCCGATCGGTCAGTTGCTGCCGTCGATCTCGCCGGGTTACGGCTTTACCGCGATCATCGTCGCGTTCGTGGGTCGGCTGCATCCGGTGGGCGCCGTGTTTGGCGGCATCGTGATGTCGCTGTTCTATATCGGCGGTGAGATGGCGCAGTCCCGACTGGGCTTGCCGTCGGCAATCGGCTGGGTGTTCCAGGGAATGTTGCTGTTTTTCCTGCTGGCCTGCGACACGCTGATCGATAACCGCCTGCGCTGGCGCGCCCGCGCCGCCTGATCCGGAGCCCACAAGAACATGGAACAACTCGCTCCCCTGATCGCCACCGCGATCAACGCCGGCACCCCGCTGCTGCTGGCCGCGCTCGGCCTGCTCATCAACGAACGCGCCGGCGTGCTCAATCTTGGTGCTGAAGGCATGATGCTGGTGGCCGCCGCATTCGGCTTCATGGTCGGCTACCAGACCCAGTCGCCGATGCTCGGCTTTGTCGCGGGCGCCGTGGCCGGCATGCTGATGGCCACGCTGTTCTCGTGGCTCGCGCTGGTGCTGGCCACCAATCAGGTGGCCACCGGCCTGGCGTTGTCGATCTTCGGCACGGGCCTGTCGGCCTTCATCGCCCAGCGCTTTGTTGGTTACGCCATGCCCGCGCAGGCCAAGTCGGTCCCGTATCTGGCCGATCTGCCATTCGTCGGCCCGGCGTTCTTCCAGCATCACTGGATGGTCTATTTCAGCCTGGCCCTGTGTTTCGCCATCATGTGGTTCCTGTTCCGCACGCGCGCCGGCCTGACACTGCGCGCGATCGGCGAATCGCCCGAATCGGCGCACGCGCTCGGCTATCCGGTGCGCTGGATCCGCTTCTGCGCGCTGCTGTTCGGCGGTGCGTGCTGCGGCCTTGCCGGCGCGTACCTGTCGCTGGTCTACACGCCGATGTGGGTGGAAAACCTCGTGGCCGGCCGTGGCTGGATCGCACTTGCACTGACCACGTTTGCAACCTGGCGTCCTGGCCGCGTGCTGATCGGCGCCTGGCTGTTCGGCGGCGTGACGATCCTGCAGTTCTACCTGCAGGGTATCGGCGTATCGGTGCCGTCGCAGTTCCTGTCGATGCTGCCGTACGCGGCGACGATCGTCGTGCTGGCATTGATTTCGCGTAACCCGGCCTGGATCCGCCTGAACATGCCGGCCTCGCTCGGCAAGCCGTTCCGCCCCGGCAACGCGTGACCCGTTTTCAGCAGTCAAACGAAGTCGAACCACAACTCGAATCACAAACGCATCACAAGACGTTCTACTAGGAGAGATCGATGATCGTCACACGCAGGACCACCCTCGCGGCCCTGGCCGCCACCGCAGTACTGGCGCTGGCCGGCTGCGGCAAGAAGGAAGCCGAGAAGCCGGCCGAAACCGCCGCCCCGGCATCTGCGCCGGCCGCTGCGGCTGCCGAGCCGCTGAAGGTGGCGTTCGTCTACATCGGACCGGTCGGCGACGCCGGCTGGACCTATGCCCACGACGCGGGCCGCAAGGCTGTCGAAGCCAAGTTCGGCGACAAGGTGAAGACCACCTTCGTCGAGAACGTGCCCGAGTCCGCCGCTGACGCCGAGCGCGTGTTCCGCGACCTGGCCAGCCAGGGCAACAAGCTGATCTTCGGCACCACGTTCGGCTACATGGAGTCCATGCTGAAGGTGGCCAAGGAGTTCCCGGACGTCAAGTTCGAGCACGCCACCGGTTTCAAGACCGCCGAGAACCTGGCGCAGTACGACGTGCGCACCTATGAGGGCGCGTACCTGGCTGGCGTGGTGGCCGGCAAGATGAGCAAGACCGGCAAGATGGGCGTGGTGGCGTCGGTGCCGATTCCTGAAGTGATCCGCAACATCGACTCGTTCACGCTGGGCGCGCGCAGCGTGAACCCGAAGGCCACGGTCAAGGTGGTCTGGGTCAACAAGTGGTTCGATCCGGGCAAGGAACGTGAAGCCGCCACGACGCTGATCGGCCAGGGCGTGGACATGCTGATGCAGAACACCGACTCGGCCGCCGTGGTGCAGACCGCACAGGAAAAGGGTGTGTACGCATTCGGCTGGGACAGCGACATGAGCAAGTTCGGCGAGAAGGCTCACCTGGCCGCGTCCGTGATCTCTTGGGGCGTCTACTACAACAAGGTGGTCGAGGACGTGCTCAACAACCAGTGGAAGCCCAACACCACGTGGTGGGGCCTGAAGGAAGGCATGATCGACCTGAAGGGCTTCAACGCCGTGGTGCCGGATGACGTCAAGGCACTGGTGGAAGAGCGCAAGAAGGGTGTGATCGACGGCACCGCGCCGATCTGGAAGGGTCCGCTCAAGGACAACGCCGGCAAGGAACAGCTGACCAAGGATCAGGTGGCCGACGACAACTTCCTCCACAACATCAAGTTCTACGTGGAAGGTGTGGAAGGGAACGTTCCGGGCTGATTGACCCGGTGACTGACTCCCCACTCCCGCCTTGCGAGAGTGGGGAGAAAACCAAAGGAACTTGAATCGGCTCCGGGCAGCCCAAACTAGCTGTTCACGCGCATGCGTGACTTGTGATCGAGGAGGCCCACCATGTGGAAACGATTCTCAGCCCTGTGGACGCTGGTACGACGTGACGGCCGGCTGTTCTGGTTTGCCCTGCGCCACCCGGACTCGCCGCCGTGGCTGAAACCCGCCGCAGCCGGGCTGCTGCTCTACGCGATCTCGCCGATCGACCTGATTCCCGACTTCATCGCCGGACTCGGCATCGTGGACGACGTCGTGCTGATTCCACTCGCCATCCATCTGATTCTGAAGCGCCTGCCGCCGCATATCCTGCGCCAGGCTGAAATGCGCGCCAGCGCGACCACCGTGCGGTCGCGCTGACTGCCGTACTACTACCGTACTTCCTCAGGGTGCCGCGTCGTCGGCGGCTGCCTGATCTTCCTCAAAGCAGATCCGCGCAAGTTCCACGACCACCAGTTCCGCCGTGGCAAGGTTCGTCGCGCATGGCACGTTGTGCACGTCACACGCGCGCACCAGCGCGTTGATATCCGGTTCGTGCGGCTGCGGCGTCATCGGATCGCGCAGGAAGACCACCGCGGTGACGCGGCCTTCCGCGAGTTGGGCGCCGATCTGCAGGTCACCGCCCCACGGGCCGGACAGCATCCGCGCGACAGGCAGCCCCGTTTCGGCAGCGATCCGGCCGCCGGTGGTGCCGGTGGCCAGCAGGTCGCATTGGGCCAGGAAGTCCCGATGGCGACCCGCGAACGCGACGATGTCATCCTTCTTGTGATCGTGCGCGATCAGCGCGATGCGTGGCTTGCTGCGCATGTCAGAACGTCCCCGGATACGCACCACCGTCGAGCAGCACATTCTGGCCGGTCATGAATGCGGCCTGGCGGCTGCACAGGAACGCGCAGGTGGCGCCGAACTCAGCCGGGTCGCCGAAGCGGCGCGTCGGGTTGGACGCCGCGCGGCGCTGCGCCATTTCATCGACGCTGATGCCGGCCTTCTGCGCGCCGCCTTCCATCGTCTTGTAGAGACGATCGGTGTTGAACGGTCCGGGCAGCAGGTTGTTGACGGTCACGCCATGCTGCGCCACTTCGCGCGCCAGGCCAGCGACGAAGCCGGTCAGCCCCGAGCGGGCGCCGTTGGACAGGCCCAGCACGTCGATCGGCGCCTTCACCGCGCCACTCGTGATGTTGATGATGCGGCCCCAGCGGCGCGCGATCATGCCATCGACCGTGGCCTTGATCAGCTCGATCGGGGTCAGCATGTTGGCGTCGAGCGCCTTGAGCCATTCGTCGCGGCCCCAGTCGCGGAAGTTGCCCGGAGGCGGGCCGCCGGCATTGTTGACCAGGATGTCGAGATCGCCCAGCTTCGTGGCTGCGTCGAGGGCAAGCCTGCGGCCTTCCGCCGTGGTGATGTCGGTAGCTACCGCCAGCACGCGGCGGCCGTGACGGGCGCGCAGATCGGCTGCGGCCTTCTCCAGCGCCTCGGCGCCACGCGCCACGATCACCACATCCACGCCTTCCGCCGCGAGCGCATCGGCACACGCAAACCCGAGCCCCTTGCTGGCGCCACACACCAGCGCATGCTTACCGCGCAGTCCGAGATCCATTTCTTGCTCTCCTTCCTTGGTTGATTCTTCTCGAATTTTCGAATTCAGGCTTTCTTCGTCGAAAGCAGATACATGCCGCCGAGCACCAGGGCACTACCGATCATCTGCACGCCGCTGATGGGCTCGCCAAGCAGCCAGAACGCCAGCAGCAACGTCGAGACCGGGCCGACCATGCCAGCCTGCGACGCCATCGGCGCACCGATCCGCGCCACCGCGATCATCGTCAGCGACACCGGCAACACGGTGCAGAACACCGCGTTCACCACCGACAGCCACATTACGGGCGCCGGCTGGGCGAGCTCTGCGATCGGCCGGCCCAACGCCAGATATTGCACCACGCAGCAGAACGTGGACACGCACATCGCATAGGCCACGAGCCGCAGCGATCCCACCCGCTGCACCAGTTCACCGCTCAGGATCAGATACACACCATACGACATGGCGCTGCCAAGCACCAGCGCGCCACCCAGCCAGACCTGCGCGCCGCTCACGTCGAGGTCGTGCGCGAACACCAGCACGATGCCCGCATAGGCCAGCAGCAGCGATATCCACTGGCGGCCCGCGATAGGCCGGCGGAAGACCAGCGCGGTCGTCAGCAGCACGAAGGAAGGGGTCAGGAACAGGATCAGCCGCTCGAGGCTCGCGGTGATGTATTGCAGCCCGATGAAGTCGAGGAAGCTCGACAGGTAGTAGCCGATGAAGCCCAGGAACACCACGCGGCCACGATCGGCCCAGGACAATGCGGGAAGCTTGCGCGCCTGCCACCAGCCGATCGCCATGAACAGCGGCACCGCGAACAGCATGCGCAGCGTGATCACCATCACGGCGTCGACGTTATAGCGGTACATCAGCTTGGCGACGATGGCCTTGGCCGAGAAAAGCACGGCGCCGATGGCCGCGACGGCAAGCCCGACGCGCTGTGCGGCAGGCACTTCGACGGGCGGAGACAAAGACTTCTGGGAGGCTGGCACGGGGGACGCAGTTCGGGCATACGCCGGGCCGGCACGTTGGATTCGTGCGGCGCGCGGCGGGAACCCGGCGATTGTATGCCAAAAGACGCAATGCTCGCCGGGGCCGCGCTAATGCCTGCTTTCCCATACAATGGCCGGCGCCTGTCCGGCACGCCAGAGCGGCGAACCGGACAGGAACAACAAGAAACTGGAGATACCCGAGTCATGCCGTCCTACCGCTTCACGGCGCGCCGCCGTGCCATCCTTTCCGCCACCCTGCTCGCGATCGCCGCGCCGTCAGCCGCCTTTGCCGCCGACAGCTTCCCGAGCAAGCCGATCCGCTTCATCGTGCCCTATGCCGCAGGCGGCACCACCGACCTCGTGGCCCGCACCGTGGGCCAGCGCGTGGCCGAAAAGCTCGGCCAGCCGGTCGTCATCGAGAACCGGCCGGGCGCCGGTGGCAACATCGGCATGGATGCCGTGGCCAAGGCACCGGCCGACGGCTACACGATCGGCTTCGGCGCGATCTCGACCAACGCCCTCAACCCGCATATCTACAAGCACGTGCCGTTCGATCCGCGGCGCGACTTCACGGCGGTCAGCCTGCTCGGCACCTCGACCATCGTGCTGGAGGTGAGCGAGAACCTGCCGGTGAAAACCGTCCCGGAACTGATTGCCTATGCGAAGGCCCATCCGGGGCTGACCTATGCCACGGCTGGCACGGGTACCTCGATGCACCTGGCCGGCGCGATGTTCTCGCAGGTGACGCAGACGAATCTGACTCATGTGCCGTACAAGGGAAGCAGCCCGGCCATCAACGACATGCTCGGCGGCCACATCCAGGTGATGTTCGACAATCTGCCGGCCTCGCTGCCGCACATCCAGGCGGGCAAGCTGCGCGCGCTGGCGGTGGCTGGCAAGACACGCTCGCCGTCGCTGCCGAACGTGCCGACACTGGCCGAAGCCGGGTTGCCGGGCTACGCGGTCGAACCATGGTTCGGCGTCTACGGCCCGGCCAACCTGCCAGCGCCGGTGGTGCAGACGCTCAATACGGCGTTTGTCGAGGCGCTGGCGCGTCCGGACGTGCGCGACAAGCTGGCCCAGGCCGGCTTCAATCCGAAGGGTTCGAGTGCTGCCGAATTGCAGACACTGACTCAGACTGAATACGAACGTTTCGGAAAGGTCGCAAAGTCGGCCGGGATCACGGTGGACTGACCACCGGGCAGGCCCGCGCATCCATTACAATCGCGCTGCACAGGGCCCTCCCGCTCCAGGGAGGGCCTTCCCGATTTCCGAGCCTGCCGCCATGAAACAAGATCCGCGCTTTCCCAATCTCTTCATCCTCGATCACCCGCTGATCCAGCACAAGCTCTCGCACATGCGCGACAAGGAAACGTCGACGCGCACGTTCCGCGAGTTGCTGCGCGAGATTACGCTGCTGATGGGCTACGAGATCACGCGCAACCTGCCGCTGACCACGCGCCGCATCGACACGCCGCTGGTACCGCTGGACGCCCCGGTCATCGCCGGCAAGAAGCTGACGATCGTGCCCGTGCTGCGCGCCGGCGTCGGCATGAGCGACGGCCTGGTGGAACTGATTCCGTCGGCGCGTATCGGCCATATCGGCGTATATCGCGACGATCAGCACCGCCCGGTGGAGTATCTGGTACGCCTGCCGGACGTGGAAGATCGCTCGTTCATCCTGTGTGACCCGATGGTCGCCACCGGCTATTCGGCCGCCCATGCGGTGGATGTGCTCAAGCGCCGTGGCGTCAAGGACGAATCCATCACCTTTGTGGCGCTGGTGGCTGCGCCCGAGGGCGTCGAGGTATTTCAGAAGGCCCACCCCGGCGTGAAGCTCTACGTCGCCTCGCTGGACAACCATCTCGACGACCATGCCTATATCGTGCCGGGCCTCGGCGACGCTGGCGACCGTCTCTTCGGCACCAAGAACTAAGCCCGAACTGAACTGGATTCGTCTGAATGAAATTGAGGCGCTTGATGCGCCTCAAGGTTTTTGTGGGATGACCTTTCCCCGTGCCTTGTACTGACTACACTGTCCGCCATACACGGTGAATCAATATAAAAGCGAAGGGAGTCCCACATGGAAGCCATCAAGATCCTGTTCACAACGCCCACCGGGCTCGGCAGTCTGGCCGTCATTGCCTTCATCATCGGGATGGGCGCGTTCTTTGCGCGGATGTTCGCGCGCAAGATGCGCGAGGACGCAGAGGCGGCGCGGCGCGGCGGCAACTGAGCCCCTGGCCAGCGGCGCTGACCCCGGCCCCTGACCATCCGCATGAAAAACGCCCGCATCGCGCGGGCGTTTTGTGTTGATGCATCGGCGTTAGTCCAGCTTCGCAGGCTACTTGCGCTTGCCGCCGCCGAGCAGACTGCCCAGCACGCCGCGGATCAGTTCCCGTCCCACCTGGGAACCCACCGTCCGCGCCGCCGACTTGGCCATCGACTCAAGGATCGAATCGCCGCGCCCGGTCTTGCCGGTGCCTTTCGTCAGCGTGCCGAAGATCTCGCCAGCCTGATCGAGCCAGCCGCCCTGCTCCGCGCTACCACTTGTCCCGCCTGCCGCGCCGCCACTGGCCGGCCCCGGCGTTCCCGTGCCCGACGCCGCCGCGTTGCCGCGCAACTTCTCGTACGCCGATTCCCTGTCAATCGCTTTCTCATAGGTACCCGCCACCAGCGACCCCGCGATCAGCGCCCGACGCTCGTCGTCCGTAATCGGGCCGATACGGCTGCCGGGCGCAAGCACCCAGGCACGCTCGGTGACGCAGGGCGTGCCCTTGGCGTCGAGGCACGACACCAGCGCCTCGCCAACGCCGAGTTCGCCGATGATTTGCTCCAGATTGAGCTTCGGGTTCGCGCGCATCGTCGTAGCCGCCACCTTGACCGCCTTCTGGTCACGCGGCGTGAATGCGCGCAGCGCGTGCTGCACGCGGTTGCCAAGCTGACCGAGCACGGTGTCCGGAATATCGACCGGATTCTGCGTCACGAAATACACACCCACGCCCTTCGAGCGCACCAGCCGCACGACCTGCTCGATCTTGTCGAGCAGCGCCTTGGGCGCATCATTGAACAGCAGATGCGCCTCGTCGAAGAAGAACACCAGCTTGGGCTTTTCCAGATCGCCGGCCTCGGGCAGCTTCTCGAACAGTTCGGACAGCATCCACAGCAGGAAGGTCGCGTAGAGCCGTGGCGCGTTCATCAGCTTGTCGGCGGCCAGGATGTTGACCACGCCCTGCCCCTTCTCGGTCTGGATGAAGTCCTCGAGGTTGAGCATCGGCTCGCCGAAGAACTTGTCCGCCCCCTGTGATTCGAGCGCCATCAGACCTCGCTGGATCGCGCCGATCGACGCCGCCGAGATATTGCCGTACTCGGTCGTGAACTGGCCTGCGTTGTCGCCCACGTACTGGAGCATCGCCCGCAGATCCTTGGAATCGAGCAGCAGCAGGCCGTTGGCGTCGGCGATGCGGAATACCAGGTTCAGCACGCCTTCCTGGGTATCGTTGAGTTCGAGCATCCGCGACAGCAGCAGCGGCCCCATATGCGAAACCGTCGCGCGTACCGGGTGGCCTTTTTCGCCGAATACGTCCCAGAGCGTGGTCGGGCACGCGCCCCAGACCGGCTCGGGCAGGCCATGCTCGGCCAGGCGGGCCTTGAGCTTGTCCGTGGGCTGGCCGGCCTGGGAAATGCCGGTCAAGTCACCTTTTACGTCAGCCATGAACACCGGCACGCCCAGCCGCGAGAAGCCCTGGGCCAGCGTCTGCAGCGTGACGGTCTTGCCCGTGCCGGTCGCGCCGGTGATCAGGCCGTGGCGGTTGCCCATTTCGGGCAACAGCACGAGTTCTTGGTCGGCATTCTTGGCGATGAGGATTGGATCGGCCATGTGATCTCGGGAAGCGGGAATGAACGGGGTGGAAATGCGCCCGCAGCCATCGGCGGAAGCGCGATGCGTGGCGCTTCGGAGCGGCGGGGGCGCGTGATAAAATCCTGCGCTGATTATAGCCAGCAGATTGGCACATCAATCACATGGCGCGGCCGCCGGATTGTCAGCAACTGTCAAGGAAGCCTGATCCACGCCCGCGCCGCGCCAACAGCGGCCGCACGCCGCACGATTCGTTTTTGCGCCACGGAGAGAAACATGGCCGGTCATTCCAAATGGGCCAACATCAAACACAAGAAAGCCGCCGCTGACGCCAAGCGCGGCAAGGTCTGGACGCGCCTGATCAAGGAAATCACTGTTGCCGCCAAGCTCGGCGGCGGCGAAGTCGACTCCAACCCGCGTCTGCGCCTGGCCATGGAAAAGGCCATGGACGCGAACATGCCCAAGGACAACATCCAGCGCGCGATCCAGCGCGGCGTGGGTGGCCTGGAAGGCGCAAACTACGAAGAAATCCGTTACGAAGGCTACGGCCTGGCCGGCGCCGCCATCATCGTCGACTGCCTGACCGATAACCGCACCCGTACCGTGGCCGAAGTCCGCCACGCGTTCTCGAAGCACGGCGGCAACATGGGCACCGAAGGTTCGGTGGCCTTCATGTTCACGCACTGCGGCCAGTTCCTGTTTGCCCCGGGCACCCCGGAAGACAAGCTGATGGACGCCGCGCTGGAAGCCGGCGCGGACGATGTGGTCACCAACGACGACGAATCGATCGAAGTGACTTGCCCGCCCAATGACTTCGGCGCGGTCAAGGCCGCGCTGGAAGCCGCCGGCTTCAAGGCCGAAGTGGCCGACGTGGTGATGAAGCCGCAGAACGAAGTGAGCTTCGTCGGCGACGACGCCATCAAGATGCAGAAGCTGCTGGACGCGCTGGAAAACCTGGACGACGTACAGGAAGTCTTCACCAACGCGGTGATCGAGGAATAAGCCTCTCGCGCCGCGCCCCATGGCGGCAGCCCGGCACCAGCCAGCTGCCGCTTTTCGCATGCGTTTCTTTTCTGGCAGTGGATCATGAAAGTTTTGGTTGTCGGCTCGGGTGGACGTGAACACGCGCTGGCGTGGAAGTTGGCCCAGTCCCCCAAGGTGCAAGTCGTATACGTAGCACCGGGCAACGGCGGGACGGCGCTGGACAAGCGTCTGCAGAACGTGCCGCTGACCGACCCGGAGGTGCTGGCCGCCTTCGTCGAGCGCGAAGGTGTGGCGTTCACCGTGGTTGGCCCCGAGGCGCCGCTGGCAGGCGGGATCGTCGACGTGTTCCGCGCCCGCGGCCTGCGTATCTTCGGCCCGACCAAGGCCGCCGCCCAGCTGGAATCCTCCAAGGACTTCGCCAAGGCCTTCATGCATCGCCATGGCATTCCCACGGCCTATTACCAGACGTTCTCCGACGCCGCCGGCGCCCACGCCTATATCGACGCCCAAGGCGCGCCAATCGTGATCAAGGCCGACGGCCTGGCCGCGGGCAAGGGCGTGGTGGTGGCGATGACGCTGGAAGAAGCGCACGCTGCGGTCGACATGATGCTGGCCGACAACAAGCTCGGCGATGCCGGCGCCCGGGTCGTGATCGAGGAATTCCTTGAAGGCGAGGAAGCCAGCTTCATCGTGATGGTCGACGGCAAGAACGTGCTGGCACTGGCCACCAGCCAGGACCACAAGCGCCTGCTGGATGCCGACGCGGGCCCCAACACCGGCGGCATGGGCGCGTACTCGCCTGCCCCCGTGGTCACGCCCGCGCTCCATGCGCGCGCGCTGCGCGAAATTATCCTGCCGACCGTGCGCGGCATGGAAAAGGACGGCATCCCGTTCACGGGTTTCCTGTACGCCGGCCTGATGATCGACGCCAACGGCAACCCGAAGACGCTGGAATTCAACTGCCGCATGGGCGATCCGGAAACGCAGCCGATCATGGCGCGCCTGAAGACCGACCTGGTGGACGTGATGGAAGCGGCCGTGGACGGCAAGCTGGATCAGATCGAGCTGGACTGGGACCGCCGCACTGCGCTGGGCGTGGTCATGGCCGCTTACGACTATCCGGAAAACCCGCGCAAGGGCGATGCGATCACCGGCATCCCCGCGGAAACCGCTGACGCCGTGACGTTCCACGCCGGCACCACGCTCAAGGATGGCACGCTACTGACCTCCGGCGGCCGCGTGCTCTGCGTGGTGGGCCTGGCCGATACGGTCAAGGCAGCACAGAAGAACGCCTACGCCGCAGTGGAACAGATCCGCTTCGACGGGATGCAATTCCGCACCGACATCGGATACCGCGCCATCAAGCGTTGATGACCCCAGGTATCCGACCATTCGCCCCACGACACGTGGGGCGAAGCCAGCCGGTACAATCATGACACCGCAATGACAGCCGGAGCGCCCGCCGCCCGGCTGTCCTGCTACCGGCCTATTCAGACCCACCCATCATGATCGATTCCCAGGCAGTCCGTGACTATCTGCTCGGCCTGCAAGACCGCATCACCGACGCCATCGCCGCTGTCGACGGCCAGGCGTTCCTGACCGATAACTGGGAGAAGCCCCCCACCGAGCGCCTGCGCGGCAGTGGCCGCACGCGCATCCTGGAGGGCGGCGCCGTGATGGAGCGGGCCGGCGTGGGGTTCTCGCACGTGCGCGGTGACACGCTGCCGCCGTCGGCCAGCGCCAACCGGCCTGAACTGGCCGGCCGCAGCTTCGAGGCGATGGGCGTCTCGCTGGTATTCCACCCGCGCAACCCGTACGTGCCAACCGTGCACATGAATGTGCGCTGCTTCATTGCCGTGAAGCCCGACGCGGAACCGGTCTGGTGGTTCGGGGGTGGCATGGATCTGACGCCGTACTACGGCGACGCCGACGACTGCGCGCACTTCCACCGCACCTGCAAGGATTCGCTGGCCCCGTTCGGCGACGACCTGTATCCGCGTTTCAAGCAGTGGTGCGATGAGTATTTCTTCCTGCGCCATCGTGGCGAGGCACGCGGCATCGGCGGCATCTTCTTCGATGATTTCTCGGCGCTCGGCTTCGACCGCAGCTTCGAGATGCTGCGCTCGGTCGGCGATGCGTTCCTCGCCGCCTACCTGCCCATCCTCACCGCACGCAAGGACGCCCCCTATGGCGAGCGCGAGCGCGATTTCCAGGCCTATCGCCGCGGCCGCTACGTCGAATTCAATCTCGTGTTCGACCGTGGCACGCTGTTCGGCCTGCAGTCTGGCGGTCGCACGGAGTCGATCCTGATGTCGATGCCACCGCAGGTATCGTGGCGCTATGACTGGCAGCCCGAGCCGGGCACTCCGGAAGCCGCGTTGTATGCCGATTTCCTGCCGGCGCGGGACTGGGCCTGAGTCGATGATCGATAAGAAGCCGGCCACCGCCAACGGACAGCAACGTCCCTACCGCCTGGGTATCCTCGGCGGCACCTTCGACCCCCCGCATCGCGGCCATGTTGCGCTGGCCCAGTTGTGCATCGATCACCTGGATCTGGACGAACTGGTCTGGATTCCCACCGGCCACTCGTGGCAGAAGGGCGACCACGTCACGCCCGCCGCCGACCGTCTGGCCATGACAGAGCTGGCTGCCGGGACACTGGATCCGGGCCGCGCCAAGGTCCGCGTGAGCCGCATGGAGGTCGAGCGCGAGGGCCCAAGCTACACGATCGACACGGTGCGGCAGTTGCGTGCCGAATACGGCGCCGACACGTCGATGTCCTGGCTGATGGGCGCCGACCAATTGCTGCGCCTGCACACCTGGCACGGCTGGGAGGCCCTGTTCGAGCAGGTGCACCTGTGCATCGCCACCCGCCCGGGTTTCGACCTCGCGGCGCTGGACGGCCCAGTGCTCGACGCGATGCAGCAACGGCTGGCGGACACGCACCTGATACAATGCACGCCCTCCGGCCATATGTGGATCGACCAGACGCTTGCCGTCGACCTGTCCTCCACCGGCCTGCGCCAGCGCCTGGCCGATGGCCCGATCGCGAATGATCCGGCGGATGACCAGTTGCCCGCCGGCGTGGCACACTACATCGCGCGTCACGGCCTGTACCAGCAGGCCTGAACCGACGCGCCCCCCTACCGAATGAAGCTGAACAAGAAAGACACCATGGATATTCGTAAACTGCAGCGCGCGATCGTCGACGGGCTCGAGGATGTGAAGGCGCAGGACATCAAGGTGTTTGACACCACTCACCTGACCGAACTGTTCGACCGGGTGGTGATCGCCAGCGGTAATTCGAACCGTCAGACCAAGGCGCTGGCGGCGTCGGTACGGGATACGGTCAAGGATGCCGGCGGCCACATCGTGGCGGTCGAGGGCCTGGAGACCGGCGAGTGGGTACTGGTGGACTGCGGCGACGCCGTGGTGCACATCCTGCAGCCGCAACTGCGCCTGTACTACAACCTGGAAGAGATCTGGGGCGACAAGCCGGTGCGCGTGAAGCTGGCTGCTGGCAAGGGCCTGGCCAAGGCCAGCGAGCCGATGGACGACGAGGATGCCGAGCCGGCCCCGCGCGTGCGTCGCGCATCGAACCTGCGCCCGGCGCTGGCCCGTTTGCCGGAAGGCATGAAGGAGCCGTCGCCGCCGATGGGTCACGAGGACACCGATCCGGACGCGATCGCCACGATCCGCAAGCCGGCGCGCAAGACCAGCAGCGCGGGCACCGCAGCCAAGGCACCGGCACGCAAGACCACGACGGCTCGCAAGACGACGACCGGCACGGCCGCCAAGACGCCGGCCCGCAAGTCGGCAACAGGCACCGCCACGAAGACGACGGCTCGCAAGACCACCGCGACCAAGACTGCTGCTGCCAAGACCGCTGCACCGCGCAAGCGCGCAACGCGTTCGGCCTGACCCTTCCTGACGTACCGACCACCGGGCATCTCTCATGCAACTTGCTATCGTGGCTGTCGGCCACAAGATGCCCGCGTGGATCGAAACCGGTTTCAGCGAGTACACCAAGCGGATGCCGCCCGAGTTGCGCATCGAGCTTCGCGAGGTCAAGCCGGAAGCCCGTTCATCGAGCAATAACGCCGCCACGGTGATGCAACGCGAAGCCGCGCGCATCGAGGCCGTGCTCGGCTCGCTGTCGAAGCGGTGCCGGATCGTGGCGCTCGACGAACGCGGCAAGGACTGGACCACCGTGCAACTGGCCGAGCAACTGACCGGCTGGCAGCGCGAAGGCGGCGACGTCGCCTTCCTGATCGGCGGTGCGGACGGCCTCGATCCGGCGCTCAAGGCACGCGCGCACACACTGTTGCGTATATCGAGCCTGACGCTGCCACACGGCATGGTGCGCGTGCTGCTGGCCGAGCAGCTTTATCGTGCCTGGTCGGTCACGCAGAATCATCCGTATCATCGCGCCTGAGTCATTGGGCCTGAATCATCGGGCCTGAACACCGGCGGGGTTGGCCCGCTCTCCGTGATAGCGGAAAGGCAAGCCAGTACAATCGGGGCAACTGTTTCTCTCGCCTCGATTTCCCATGACCTCCATCCTCTATCTGGCTTCCCAGAGCCCGCGCCGCCGCGAGTTGCTGACGCAGCTCGGCGTGACCTATGAACTGCTGCTGGCGGATGCCGGCGAGGATGCCGAAGCGCTCGAGGCCGTCCGGCCCGGCGAGTCCCCCGATGACTACGTCCAGCGAGTCTGCGCGCTGAAGGCCGACGCGGCACTTCAACGCCGCGCGCGTCGCGGCCTGCCCGAGGCGCCGATCCTGACTTCCGACACCACGGTCTGCCGTGGCGGCGACATTCTCGGCAAGCCCGCCGACGCGCGCGACGCTGCTGCCATGCTGGCGTCGCTTTCCGGCACCACCCATCGCGTATTGACTGCCGTGACGGTCGCGACGTCCGCCGGCCAGCGCCATGCGCTGTCGATCTCCCACGTCACTTTCCGGCCAATGCTCGCCCCCGAGATCGAGCGCTACGTGGCCAGCGGCGAGCCGCTCGGCAAGGCAGGCGCATACGGCATCCAGGGCCGCGCGGCGGAGTTTGTCGAGCGAATCGACGGTAGCTATTCGGGTATCATGGGCCTGCCCTTGTTCGAGACGGCGGCACTGCTGCGCGAGGCCGGTTTGCACTTCTGACCGGCGCTTCCAACCCGGCCTTCCGACCCAACCTCTCCGACAAGGCCCCTGGGGTCAAATGCCCGGCCACGAGCCGGGCCACAACAACAAGCGCCAACGGATCGGCGACGCGAGATTAAGCGTATCCATCGCTATGACCGAAGACATCCTCGTCAACATCACGCCGCAGGAAACACGCGTCGCCATCGTGCAGCAGGCGGCCGTTCAGGAACTCCATGTCGAACGCACGCTAACGCGCGGGCTGGTCGGCAACATCTATCTGGGCAAGGTCGTGCGGGTGCTGCCGGGCATGCAATCGGCGTTCATCGACATCGGTCTGGAGCGCGCTGCGTTCCTGCACGTGGCCGACATCTGGCATCCGCGTGACGGCGACAAGAACGGCCACCTCGCCATCGAGAAAACGCTGTTCGAGGGCCAGGCGCTGATGGTTCAGGTCATCAAGGACCCGATCGGCACCAAGGGCGCGCGGTTGTCCACACAGGTCAGCATCGCAGGCCGCACACTCGTCTATCTGCCGCAGGATCCGCATATCGGCATCTCGCAGCGTATCGAGGGTGAAATCGACCGAGAAGCGCTCCGTGCCCGCGTGCAGGGCCTGGTGCCCACCGACGAGCGCGGCGGCTTCATCGTGCGCACGATCGCCGAGGAAGCCAGCGACGAGGAACTTGGCAACGACATCGCCTACCTGCGCAAGATCTGGGCGACGATCCGCTCCAACGCCACCACCCTGCCCGCGCCGAGCCTGCTCTATCAGGACCTGAACCTGGCCCAGCGCGTGCTGCGCGACTTCATCAATGACGCCACTGGCGTGATCCAGATCGATTCGCGCGAGAACTACCAGAAGCTGGTGGAGTTCGCGCAGGAATACACGCCCGCCGTGCTGCCGCGCCTGTCGCACTACACCGGCGAGCGCCCGATCTTCGACCTGTTCAACATCGACGCGGAAATCGAAAAGGCGCTGTCGCGCCGGGTAGACCTGAAGTCCGGCGGCTACCTGATGATCGACCAGACCGAGGCGATGACGACAATCGACGTCAATACGGGCGGCTATGTCGGCGCGCGCAACTTCGACGATACGATCTTCAAGACGAATCTCGAAGCCGCGCACACCATCGCGCGGCAGCTCCGGCTGCGCAACCTGGGCGGCATCATCATCATCGACTTCATCGACATGGAGAACGTGGAGCATCGCGACGCGGTGCTCTCCGAGCTGAAGCGCGCGCTGTCACGCGACCGCACGCGCATCACGGTCAACGGCTTCTCGCAACTCGGTCTGGTGGAGATGACACGCAAGCGCACGCGCGAATCGCTCGCGCATGTGCTGTGCGAGCAGTGCCCGGTCTGCACCGGCAAGGGCCAGGTCAAGACACCGCGAACGGTCTGCTACGACATCTTCCGCGAAATCATGCGCGAGTCGCGCCAGTTCAATCCGCGTGAGTTCCGCATCCTGGCCTCGCAGGAAGTCATCGACTTGTTCCTCGAGGAAGAAAGCCAGCATCTTGCGATGCTCGGGGACTTCATCGGCAAGCCGATCTCTCTCCAGGTGGAATCGACGTTCCACCAGGAGCAGTACGACATCATCCTGATGTAACCCCCACCCGCCGGCCGCGCAGGGCCACGTGGAACGCCACGAGCCCTGCGATCTGCAATCCGGCCATACCGAGCGCCATCTTCATCGTGGAGTCCAGCAGCAGCGGCACCAGCAACGCGGAAGACAGCAAATTGCCGATCTGCTGCGTCGTGACGTAGCCGCTGGAGGCCAGACCCCGCCGCTCCGGAAAGCAGTCCAGCGCCAGCAGTTGCAGGCTGGGCTGCGTCATCATCATTCCCGCCGCGAAGACCGGCAACGCGACAAGCGCCCAGGGCATCGGCGGCAGGTGCAGCGCGGCCACCGCGAGATTGAAGACACCGGCCGCCATCATCACGAGATGGCCCCGATTCACGCTGGACTCCGGACTCGTGCGGCCGGCAATGCGATGTGCCACCAGCGCACCCGCGATGATGCCCGCCACGATCGGAATGAACAGCCAGCCGAACGACTGCGCGCCGAGCCCCAGATGCTGATAGACGAAGCGCGGCGCCGCGAAGACGTAGATGTAGATCGCCAGGTTCACCCCGGCATTGGCCAGCGCCAGCGACATGAATCTCCGGCTCGACAACATGGCGAAGTAGCCCCGCGCGAGCAGCTTTGGGTGCATCGGATGCCGACATGCTGGCGGCAAAGTCTCCGGCACCCAGATCCAGCAGGAAACCAGCAGGCTCCCCGAGATCAGCGCAAGGAACACGAAGATGCTGCGCCAGCCCATCCAGACCAGCAGCCAGCCGCCGCAGATCGGCGCCAGGGCCGGTGCCAGCGCGAAGATCATCGCGATCAGGGCCATGACTTTCTGGGCCTGCATGCCGTCGAACGTATCGCGCACCATCGCGCGCCCGACGATGACGCCGATCCCGGCCCCCACGCCTTGCAGTGCCCGCCCGGCGTAGAACATGTCGATACCGGTCGCTCCGGCGCAGACCAGCGATCCGGCCACAAAGAACACGCAGCCCGCAAGAATCATGCGGCGGCGGCCTATCGCGTCAGAGATCGCACCGTGCCAGGGCAGCAGCAATGCAAACGGCAACAGGTAGGCCGTCAGCGATTGCTGGACCTCGGCAGTGCTCGCATGAAGCGCGTTCGCGATTGCCGCGAACGCTGGCAGGTACGTCGCAATGGCAAACTGCCCCAGCATCGACAAGCCAGCGGTCAGTGCCGCCATGCTGCCGACGCTGGGGCGCCTGGGGCCCGCTTCCGCGCCCACTGCTACGACTGCCCCAGGCACATCCACTTCACTCATCACGCTGTCATCGAAGCCGCGGCCCCGGCGGGTTGTTCGGCGATGGCGGACTGGATCTGCGCCACCTCCTGCAGATCGCGCTCATAGGTGCGCGATGCACGCAACAGGCACAGCGCCGCGAGCAGGCCAAAGACCGGCATTGCCGTCAATGCTGCCTGCAGCCCAAACGCGTCGGAAAGCGCACCGCCTACGAACGGGCCGATGGCGAGTCCAAACAGGTTCTGGAACAGCGACAGCAGCGCCGCGCCGGTGGAACGCAGCCCCGGATGCACCACGTCGAGCACCACGCTCGAAGCCGGCCCAACCGTGCAGGTCATCAGGAAGCCGCCCAGCGCGATCAGCAGGAACTGCTGGTTCATGGACTCCGCCGCGCCGAACGCAATCACCAGGATCGGCGCGGTCACCATGCACAGGAACGACACCGCCTTGAGCTTGTTGCGCGGCTGCTTGGTGCCGGCGATATCCGCGACAACGCCCCAGATGAAGCAACCCACCGCGCCGCACAGCACGATCAACGCCGACTGCATGGCGGCCTGATCCTCCGGCATGCCGTGGAGGCGATTGAAGTAGCTCGGCAGCCAGGCCCAGATCGTCGATACCACGACAAGCTGCAGCGCCGCGCCCAGGCAGGTCCACCACAGCGTTCGCGAGCTGGTCAGCGCCGACACCATATGCGCGAACAGGCTCTTCGCTTGCCGTTGCTCATGGGCAGGACGCGTGTCCAGCGCCGCGGTCTTGTAGTCCGGCACGAACATGTACAGCAGCGCCAGCAACAGGCCGGGCACACCCACCACGCCGAACGCGGCCTGCCAGCCCCAGCGCGCAGTGATCACACCACCTAGCACCACGCCGAGCACCGCGCCAATCGATCCGGCTGCGAAAAACGCGCCAAGCAGCATCGAACGCAGCCTTGCCGGGAACAGGCTGGCGATCAGCGCCGCGCCGACGGAGCCGTAACCGGACTCGCCCACACCCACCATCGCGCGCGCCACGAACAACTGCGAGTAGTTGCGGGTGAACATGCAGGAAATCGTCGCCAGGCTCCAGACCACGCCCATCACCACCACGCTTTTGACGCGGCTGACGCGGTCCGCCAGCAGCGCAACCGGGATGCCGCCCAGCGCGACCACCACCGAGATGATCGACACCAGCCCGCCCAGTTGCTTGTCGGAGAGATTCCACGCGGCCTTCAGGTGCGGAAACAAGGACACGATCACCTGACGGTCGATGTAGTCGAACAGCATCAGCGCGAAGGTCATGGCAAACGCAAACCATGCGCGTGATTTGCTGACCAGATAGTCGTTGTTGTTAGCCTGCTGCGTGTCGGCTGAAAGATGGTGCATGAGCGGTGTCTCCTGTGCAGGCCGGCTGTCGGGCCCTGTCACAACTGCCTGGTTTTCTATCGGAAGCCCGCCGTTTTTCCCTCCAGAATCCGGCGGTGCGTCAAGCAGTATGGGGGCTCACCGAATGTCGATTTGACTGCGCGGGACATCAATTTGACATACCGGGACACTAAGGGAATGTTCTATCCGTGACCGGCCATTGGGAATGACGCCGGTCGGCGTCATCGTTCTGTCACTGTCGGCCGCCAGAATGCGCCTGTCATTCAAGGAAGGAGTCGACATGACGCATGCAATTGAAGTCCGCGGACTGAGCAAGTCGTTCCGCGCGGACCGCAAGGCGCTTGACGATGTCACGCTGCAAATCGCCCCGGGTGAAATGGTTGCGCTGCTGGGCGCATCGGGCTCGGGCAAATCGACGCTGCTGCGCCATGTGGCCGGTTTCGTCACGGGCGATGCCGGTTCGGGAGAGATCCTCGTCAACGGCCGCACGGTGCAGCGCAACGGACGTCTGGCCCGCGATGTGCGCCGTGTACGTGCGGACATCGGATTCGTATTCCAGCAGTTCAACCTGGTCGGCCGCCTGCCGGTGATCACCAATGTGCTCGTGGGAATGCTGACGCGTGTGCCGAAATGGCGCAGCCTGCTCCGCATCTTCAAGGCCAGCGAAGTGCAAGCCGGGCTCGATGCACTTGCCCAGGTTGGTATAGACGACTATGCGTTTCAGCGCGCCTCGACCCTGTCGGGCGGGCAGCAGCAACGCGCCGCGATCGCTCGCACGCTGGTGCAGAACGCGCAGGTGATCCTGGCCGACGAGCCGATCGCCTCGCTCGATCCGGAATCGTCGCGTCGCGTGATGTCGCAACTGGCGCAGATTAACCGCACGCGCAAGGTCGCCGTGGTCGTATCGCTGCATCAGGTGGACGTGGCGATGCGCTATTGCCCGCGCGTGGTGGCACTGCGTCACGGCAAGGTGGTCTATGACGGCCCCTCCGCCGCGCTGACGCAGCAGATGCTGCGCGACCTGTACGGCAGCGAAGCCGACGAGCTACTGCACGACAGCGTGCCCGAGGCCCCCTCTTGCGCCGAAGGCGTGCCCGCGCCGGTGATGGTCAGGATGGATCTGGCCGCGGCCTGAGGCTTGCCTCGCACGCCTCGCCACGCCAGCTCATCGCATCGCCGGCCTCGCACTGTCAGACCCGAATACCCGAATACCCGATTCACCCAACCCGTATTTCCCTTCAGCCTTTCCAAACGGAGTCATCGATGCTTCGCAGAACTTTCCTCGCCGTGGTCGCTTCGGGTGTCGTCGCGCTGCCCGCCTTCGCCCAGGACGTCAAGACCCTGAACATGGGCATCATCTCGACGGAAACGTCGTCGAACCTGAAGTCCGCCTGGCAACCCGTGATCGACGACCTGAGCCGCGCACTCGGCGTGCAGGTCAAGCCGTTCTTCGCCTCGGACTACGCCGGCATTATCGAAGGGATGCGTTTCAACAAGGTGCAGATCGCCTGGTACGGCAACAAGTCGGCCATGGAAGCCGTGGACCGCGCCAACGGCGAAGTGTTCGCATCGGTGATCGACAAGGACGGCAACCCGGGCTACTGGTCGCTGCTGATCGCGCGCAAGGATAGCGACCTGAAGTCGGTCGAAGACGTCATCAAGCGCGGCAAGGACCTGACCTACGGCGCCGGCGATCCGAACTCCACGTCGGGCACGGCCGTGCCGGGCTACTACCTGTGGGCCGCCAACAAGGTCGATCCGAAGACGCTGTTCAAGGCCGTGCGCATCAGCAATCACGAAACCAACCTGCTGTCGGTGCTGAACAAGCAGGTGGACGTGGCCGTGAACAACACCGAGAACTTCGAGCGCTATCGCATCAACACGGGCAAGAACGCCTATGACGACGTGCGCGTGCTGTGGAAGTCGCCGCTGATCCCGGCCGATCCGCTGGTCTACCGCAAGGACCTGCCGCCCGAGCTGAAAAAGAAGATCCAGGACTTCTTCGTCAACTACGGCAAGGGCGCCGACGCCGCGCGCGAAAAGCAGGCGCTGGCCACGCTGACCTACCAGGGCTTCCGCGTCTCGACCGATGCCCAACTCGTGCCGATCCGTCAGATCGAACTGGCCAAGGAAAAGGCCAAGATCGAATCCGACAGCACGCTGGCCGCTGCCGACAAGGAAAAGAAGCTGGCCGACGTCTCGCGCCGCCTGGCCGAACTCGACCGCGCCAGCAGCACGCAGTAAGCCTCGCCTGAAGCCGATGGCGCCACTCGGGTCGCCATCGGCTTTGCATTTTCCGCTTCAGCTTTACCTCTTCCGACTGCCCATGACCGCCACCGCCAAGCCCGGCCTGCCGCCCACACCCCAGAGTACCGTCCGGCCGCCGCGCAATTCCCTTTCCGTGATGCTGATCTGGGCAATCGTACTGGCCACGCTCGCCATGTCCTGGCAAGGCGCGGACATGCGTCCGATGGACCTGTTGCGCGACTCCGGCAACATGGCCAAGTTCGCCGCCGATTTCTTCCCGCCCGATTTCCGCGATTGGCACACCTATCTCGACGAGATGCTCGTCACCGTGCAGATCGCGCTCTGGGGCACCGCGCTGGCCGTCGTCATGGCCGTGCCGTTTGGCCTGCTGTGCTCGGCCAACATCGTGCCGCCCTGGGTCTATCAACCTGCCCGCCGTCTGATGGATGCCTGCCGCGCGATCAATGAAATGGTCTTCGCGATGCTGTTCATCGTCGCCGTGGGTCTGGGACCGTTCGCCGGCGTGCTGGCGCTCTGGATCCACACCATGGGCGTGCTGGCCAAGCTGTTCGCCGAAGCCGTGGAAGCGATCGACCCGCGCCCCGTTGAAGGCGTGCGCGCCACGGGTGCCGGCCCGATCGAAGAAATCGTCTACGGTGTGATTCCGCAGGTGTTGCCGCTGTGGCTGTCGTTCGCGCTCTATCGCTTCGAGTCGAACGTGCGCTCCGCTTCGGTGGTCGGCATCGTCGGCGCCGGCGGCATCGGCACCGTGCTGTGGGAGATCATCCGCAGCTTCCAGTATGCGCAAACCTGTGCCGTGATGATCATCATCATCGTGTTCGTGACCGGCCTCGACATCGTCTCCGCCCAGATCCGCAAGGTGCTTGTATGACCACGCTGACCCTGTCCAGCATCGCCGCGCTGTTCGAGAACCACGGCACCGCGTATTACGGCGGCGAGGCCATCAGCCAGACCGCCCACGCGCTGCAGTGCGCGCAGCTTGCCGAGCAGGCCGGCGATCCGGAACCGCTGATCGTCGCGGCACTACTGCACGATATCGGCCACCTGATGCTGGCCGAAAGCCTGACCACCGACATGCGCCACCAGGAAACCGGTGCCGACGCGCTGGCCAGCCTGTTCGGCGAAGACGTCACCGAGCCGGTACGAATGCACGTGGCGGCCAAGCGCTATCTGTGTGCAGTCGATCCCGCGTACTTCGACACGCTCTCGCCGGTATCCGTGCACAGCCTCTCGCTGCAGGGCGGCCCATACGACAGCGAACAGGCCAGTGCGTTCGCCGCGCAGGTGCACGCCGACGCCGCTGTGCGCCTGCGCCGCTACGACGACCTGGCCAAGGTGGTAGATCTGCAGACCCCTACCCTGTCCCACTATCTCGACATGGCCGCACGCTGTGTCCGCGTCGCATGAGCGAGGCCGATTTCTTCACAGGGCTGATACTCCGCGAAGTGCGAGGCAACGACGCAGAGCTGCTGCACCTGTCCGCCCTGCTGGCGACGATGGATAACGAGACGCCGCTGCCGCTGGAGACCATGCGCGAGCGCTTTGCCGCGATGCGTCGCTACCCGGACTACCGCGTCTATCTGATGTTCGATGCGGACGGGGTGCCGCTCGGCACGTTCAGCCTGCTGGCGTTTCCGGTGATGGTGCACGACGGACGGCCCGAGGCGATACTCGAAGCCGTGGTCGTCGCGCCGGCCGCGCGAGGCCGTGGAATCGGCAAGCAGATGATGCGGGAAGCCATGCGGCTGGCGCGTGAAGCCGGCGCGGCCAAACTCATGCTCTCATCGAATGCGCGGCGCCTGCAGGCGCATCAGTTCTATCGGCAGCTCGGGTTCACCGAGCACGGGATCAGCTTCAGTACGGCGCTTTGAGCCGTACTCGGGGGCATTGTCGCTCAGACGCTTGCCCTCTCCTCCGGCCCCTCGCCCGCGTAGTGGCGAGAAACCGCGAGACACGGACTGCGCCTCAATCCCCCACAGCGCCAACCAACCGCGCGAATGCATCGGCCGAATCGGCCAGGTCGCCACTATTGTCGATCTCGACCACCCGGCAGCCAGGCGGCACATCGAACGGCTGCGTCGCGCGTGCCAGCCTCCGGGCAATTCCCTCTTCCGACTCCCGCCCGCGCTGGCGCAGACGCGCGGCCAGCACCTCGGGTTTCACGCGCACATGCACTGCGCATAGATGCGGATAGCGTGCCACCGCCTGCGGCAGGTACTCTCGGGAGCCATTGACGACAACCTTGATGCCCTGCGTCAGCCACTGCTCGATCTCCACGCCAATGCCATAGTGCAAGCCGTGGCTATTCCAGTGCAGCGCCAGGCAGCCAAGATCCACGCGGCGGTGAAACTCGTCGGCCGACAGCGCGACCGATGCCTCGTTTTCGTCGGCAGCACGCGTGATATAGCGATGAGCCACCACGATACGATCATCGCGCTGCAGCCGTTCGCGCAAGGCCCGCAGCAGCGAGTCCTTGCCGCTGCCGGACGGGCCCATCACATAGAACAGCCCGCTGCCATCAGGCGCGGAGCCGGAGTGGAATCGTGTGGTCATGCCGAAAGATAGCCGACACCCGCGCCGTCGACGGTGGTGCCATCGAAGCCGTAGTGACGTGCGACGATAAAATCCGCCCCGGGCTCGGGTTGAACGAAGAGACTGATGGCATCGACATGCAGCGGGCTCTCGAGCAACCTGCCGCCGCTGGCCGATAACTGCGCGAACGCAGCGGCCTCGTTGTCGGCATCAAGCATGCCACTCAGCGTGATATGAAACGTGAACGTATCGAACGCGTACGGATAGCCCCAGGCTTCGAGCATCTCGCGCTGCGCTGCCGTCAACTGGTCGGGCCGACGCCGGCTCACTTCCTCCGGCGTGGCCGGCGCGCGGAAATGGTCGAAGGCACGCATGCAGTCGTCGGCAAGCTCATGCATCCGCTTAACGCCCTGCGCCCGCGCATCGTCAAGGCACCAAGCCAGAAACCCACGCAAGGCACGCAGCGTCAGCGGCGCGTCAAACGCGGCGCGCTCCCGTGCGAACGCGCGGACGGCGGCGTCGAGCATGGACGCATCGGTGCCATCGGCCAGACGGAACGGCGGCTTCAGCGTGGCGTGCAGCGCATAGTGCGCCGGGGCCTTGACCCATTCGGCGGGACGCGATGCGATGCCCGGCGGCAACGGCGTTGGATTTCCGGTGTCGGCATCGCGGCCAAGCCATTGCGCGCCGAACGTGCGGAATGGCTCGGCGGGCGCGAGATAGATCGCGTAGCGGTGCGCCTGCATCTTCATGCCGCCAGGCTGCCGCGAGCGTTGGCCACATCTGCGAGATCGGCCAGGTCAGTCATCGACAGCGCGCCGGACGCATGACGCACTTCACCATTGACGATGGTGGCGCAGACACGCGGCAGTCCGGGCTGGCTGTCGTCAACGAGAATCGCATCGGCGCGCATTCCCGGCGCGAGCACGCCACGGTCGCGCAGCCCCGTCGCACGGGCCGGATTACGCGACACCAGGTGCCACGCCTCGGGCAGCGAGCACACGCCAAGCTGCGCGAGCTTGAATGCGGCCTGCAGCAGCGCGGGATAGTAGTAATCGGAAGCCAGAACCGAACACAGGCCGGCGGCCACCATTTCCGTCGCGTTGGGCGCGCCGGTATGGCTCTTGCCGCGCAGCACGTTGGGCGCGCCGAAGACGGTTTCGTCGCCGATCTGGCGTGCCAGCGTCGCGGCCTCCACCGTCAGCGGGAACTCCGCGATCCGGCAGCCCTGGGCGTGATAGTGCTGGCGCGTCGCCACGTCGGGATCGTCATGCGATGCAATCGGCAGGTTCGCGGCCAGCGCCGCGGCGATCAGGCACGACATCGCGGCAGGCACTTCCTGCGCATTGCGGCTGGCTGCGCGCAGACGGTTGCGGAATGTCTCGGTATCGCACTCGGCGCGTTCCGCGTACTGCACGAGCTTGCGTTCGTCACTCATGCGTCGCGCCATGGTCGGCAGGTGATCGTTGATCGCCAGCAGGGCCACGCGGCCATCCGCCATCCACGACAAGGCCGTCTCCACGCCAGCGAGGTGATAGGCCTCGAAGCGCAGATGCACCTTGTGCTCCGCGCCCAGCACGGGCTGCAACTGGGCCAGCGCATCGAACATGCGCAGCGCGTAGGCCTCGCCACGCAAACCCCCCTCCCACGACAGGGTCACGCCATGAAACTCGGTCGTGATGCCGTGCGCGAGCAACTGGCGATCGACGTCGAGCAGCGCGGCGCCGTACGGGAAGCTCACACCGGGACGCGGCATCACGGAACGCTCGAACGCATCACCGTGAATGTCGACAATGCCCGGCAGCACCAGCAAGTCGCCCGCGTCGATGCAGGGGCCACTTGCCGGTGGCTGCGCCATCACGTTGCCGTTGTGGATGCCCAGCGTTGCCAGGCCGATGCCGTCGGCGCCCATCACGCGGCGTCCGGTGATCCCCGCGAGCGGGGTCGATGAAGTTTGAGAGATCGTATGCATGGGCAATACGTTAGCTTTGGTAGATGACAGACGGATGTCTAGACCAATACGCGGGCATCACCCCGTGTGGAACAGCGGGACGATGCCGTCATTTCAATCCTGATCGGAGACCGTGAGTTGCACCCAATCGCCGGCAAAGCGCGTCATGCTGTATTGGACGGGGGCGCCGTCGATATCGATGTTCAGTGCCTCCACTTGCAGGATAGGACGCGTCTTCGGCTGATTCAGCAATCGCGCCACCGGGGCGCTCGGCATGGCCGCCGTGATGCGCGACCACTTGCGCGTGTAATCGGCAATGCCGTACTGCGCCAACGCGCGCGAGATTGATTGCGTCTCGCTCACCTTGTCTTCGAAACCGGGAAAACGCTTTGGATCGAAGTAATGCTCGGCCACGTCGATCGTACGCCCTTCGGCCTTGCCGATCATCTGCACATGCAGAATCTCCGCCGTGCGGGACAGGCCAAGATGTTTGGCGATTTCCGGCGCGCGCAGGATCTGGCTATCGACGAGTTCCGTGTGCCCGCGCATCCCCTGCGCGGCCAGGTTCTGAGAGAAGCGCGTGCGACGCCCGATGGCATAGTCAATGGCGTGCTCCTGCACGAAGGTGCCTCGGCCCTGCTCGATCCGCACCAGGCCGCTCAGTTCGAGTTCACCCATCGCGCGCCGGATCGTATGCCGGTTCACGGCGAAGCGCGAGGCCAGTTCCGGTTCCGGCGGCAACTGCTCACCCGGTCCATAGAGTTTGTTGCGGATGTCCTCCGCAAGCGCCTCGCCAATCTGCCGCCATACGGCGACGCCGGAACCCCGTTCGACTTCCCGATCAGACATCTTGCCTTGCCCTGTTGTCATCAAGCATTCACCAATAGCGTGCGATTGTGCCTCATGCCTTGGCGCCGATGTTGCGTGTCCGAGAAAAGGTCCGACCCGTCACGAAACGTTCATGTGCCTGTGTTCTAGTATCGCCGTGTTGTGTTAGTGTACATCTAAACGTATAGACGTATAGGGGTGATCATGCAAAGCGAAACCGCCAACCAGGCCAACGCGGCACGGGCCGCGTGGCTGAGGATTCTGGCGCTGGCCCAATCGGATGCGCTCGATGCGGCCTACTCGCAGCTCGGCGACGTGGCGGCACTGCCCGGCTACCGGCTGCTGCGCAAGCCCGAATCGGGCATGGCGATGGTCCGGGCCCGCGCGGGTGGCACCGGTGCCCAGTTCAATCTGGGTGAGATGTCCGTCACGCGCTGCGCCGTGGTGCTCGACGAGACCGAAGGCCAGGCCGCCACGGCTGGCGTGGCCTACATACAGGGACGCGGCACGCGCCACGCCGAACAGGCCGCCGTGCTCGACGCGCTGCTGCAGCGCCCGGCCTG
>NZ_ANKP01000074.1:0-14649 GCF_000319775.1 Cupriavidus sp. HMR-1 | reverse complement strand
ACGCTGCTGGCCATGGAGTTTCGCGACGCGCTGGCCCGGGCCGGCGTCACGCAGGCGCTGGATCTTGGCGCGCTGCGGCATGGCAGCGAGGCGCTGGCACACCTGTCGCCAGCCGTGCGCCATGTGCTGGCTGGCGGCGTGGAATCGGGCTTTCATCTGATTTTCGCGGCCGGCGCGGTGGCCACGATCATCGCGCTGCTGATCGTGCGTCGGATGCCGGATCTGGAACTGCGCAGCAGCGTGACCGAGCACGCGGCCAAGATCCACATGGAATAAGGACGTCAAACCAGGGAAGAGGCCGGGTGTGCCCGAATGACGCGAATCGGCCGAGAGCGTAGACTTCCTTGCACCTAAAGTTACTCCTCAAGCCACCGGAGCCCCGATTCATGTCCCGCCAACGTACCCTGGAATCCGTGCAACGAACCGCTCTGGCTGGCGCGCTGACGCTGGCCGCCGCCGTGGCAGTCATGCTGCCGCCACCTGCTCGCGCCGCCGAAAAGGCCGTGCCGGCGGCCGCGCAGCCGGCGGGCAATTGCCCGGCGTCGCTGAACTTCCGCTTCCCGCGGCTCCAGGACGAATCGCCACAGAACCTGTGCCAGTACGCTGGCAAGGTGGTGCTGGTGGTGAACACGGCCAGCTATTGCGGCTTCACGCCGCAGTACGAGGGCCTTGAGGCGCTCTACGCCAAGTACCGCGAACGCGGGCTGGTGGTGCTCGGTTTCCCGTCCAACGATTTCTCCCAGGAACCCGGCTCGTCCAAGGACATTGCGGACTTTTGCTACAACACCTACGGGGTCAAGTTCCCGATGCTCGGCAAGAGCCATGTGCGCGGCAGCGATGCCAATCCGATGTACGCACTGCTGGCCCAGGAGACGGGCACTGCGCCGAAGTGGAACTTCTACAAGTACCTGATCGACCGCAAGGGACAGGTCATCGGCAGTTACAACAGCATGGTCAAGCCGGACGACAAGCAGTTTGTCTCGAAGATCGAAGAGCTGTTGAACGCGCGCTGATGCGCGGCTTGCCCCGCAGCGTGTCCATGCGGCTGTCGTTTTCGTAGCTTGTTTCTGCCATAGTTTGATCATCATCAATAAAGAAACGCCTACGTCTCATTACTTTCGCCCCTAGCCATTTACAACAAAACTAGAGCGGCGAGAGAGGGATCATGAGTAACGTGTTGTACGAAGCGGGCGGGCATGTCTGTCTGGCATTCACGGATCTGGTCGACGAGGGTCAAGGCGAGGTCGTCCAGAGCAACCAGTTTCTGGTGGTCGACAACGGCCATGCGGCGTTGATCGATCCGGGCGGAAACATGACCTACAGCGAGCTGTATCTGACGATCAGCCGCTATTTCCCACCCAAGCAGCTTGACTACGTGCTGGCGTCCCATGCGGACCCGGACATCGTGGCTTCGGTGGGGCGCTGGCTGACATCGTCGGACAGCCGCGTGCTGATCTCGCAGGTCTGGGCACGCTTTCTGCCGCATTTCTGCCAGGCAGGCAAAACGGCGGGGCGCATCGTGACCATCCCGGATGCTGGCATGGTGATACCGCTTGGCAACAATCACCTGATCGCGGTGCCCGCGCACTTCCTCCATTCCGAAGGCAATTTCCAGTTCTACGACCCGGTCAGCAAGATCCTGTTCTCGGGCGACCTTGGGGCCACGATGACGTCGGGGACGGAAGCCGGCACCGTGGTGACCGATTTCGATGCCCACGCCCGCCGGATGCTGGCGTTCCATCGCCGCTATATGAGCGGCAACCGGGCGTGCCGGCTCTGGGCCGCGATGGCGCGGACCATGGATATCGAGTGGATCGTGCCGCAGCACGGGCCCTCGTTCCGGGGCCGCGAGATGGTCAAGCGCTTCATCGACTGGATCGACCAGTTGCAGTGCGGGCTGGATCTGCTCGAGCCCGCCCACTACCGTGTGCCGTCGATGCTGGGCTGAACGGGCAGGGGTCTCGCGCTTGCGCTATGCTCGCGGGCTGGTGCTACCGCAAGGAGACGAGACCCATGAAACTAGTCCGCATTGGAGAACCCGGCGCCGAGCGCCCCGGCATGTTGGACAGCGACGGCCGCGTGCGCGACCTGTCCGGCGTGATCGACAACATCGGCCCGCAGGAACTGGCGCCCGGCGTGCTGGCCCGTCTGGCGACCATCGACCCCGCCACGCTGCCGGTGGTGGAAGGCGGACGCTTCGGCGTGCCCTGGAGCGGCGTTGGCAAGATCGTTGCCATCGGCCTGAACTACGCCGACCACGCCGCCGAAGCCGGCATGCCGCTGCCGACCGAGCCGATCGTGTTCCTGAAGGCCAACACGTCGCTGAACGGCCCGAACGACAACGTGATGTTGCCGCTCGATTCACAGAAATCGGACTGGGAAGTGGAACTGGGCGTGGTGATTGGCACCCGGGCCCGGAATGTGTGGAAGGAGCAGGCGCTCGACTATGTGGCCGGCTACTGCGTGGTCAATGATGTCTCCGAGCGCGAATTCCAGCTCGAACGCGGCGGCACGTGGGACAAGGGCAAGGGCTGCGACACCTTCTGTCCGGCGGGCCCGTGGCTGGTCACGCGTGACGAGGTGCCCGACCCGCAAAAGCTGGGGATGTGGCTCGACGTCAATGGCGAGCGCATGCAGAAGGGCAGCACGGCCACCATGGTTTTCGATGTGGCGACGATCGTCAGCTACGTCAGCCGCTTCATGACGCTGGAGCCCGGCGACCTGATCGCCACCGGCACGCCGCCAGGTGTCGGCATGGGCTTCAAGCCGCCGCGCTACCTGCGTGCCGGCGACGTGATGCGCCTGGGCGTCGAGGGGCTTGGCGAGCAGTCCCAGAACGTCGTGGCCTACGTCGGGCGCGGTGGCGCAATACGAATCTAGGCGGATTCGGACGGATCCAGGCAGGGCGGTTGGGTGCCCGCGGCGACATCGGCGCGGGTTCCCAACGGAAACGTCTTCACACAAATCGTCGCAGTTCCACACAAAGCGTCCGATCAGGGCAACAGTTTTGCCGTGATTCCGGGCGTTTTCGCACGAAATCAGCATTCCAGGTTTTCTTCCTTGGGATGCGTGAAATACTGTTCATACATGTCTGCCGTTTAGAGCACTGCCATGTCTGAACACGCCCCCGAAATCGAAGACCCTGACATCGACGCCCCTGAAGTCGCATCGATCCTCAAGTCCGTCTCCGTCCGCCTCGCCAAGGATTCCCCCACCCGGTCCTTCTGCACCCTGCACGACACGCTCGACTCGCGTGACGAACTGCAGGACATCCGCCGCCATATCCACCAGCATCCCGAGCTTGCCTTCAACGAGGTCCACACGGCCGAACTCGTCGCCAGCAAGCTGGAGAACTGGGGCTACACGGTTACACGTGGCGTGGGCGGTACCGGCGTGGTGGCCTCGCTGCGAGTGGGCGCGGGGCAACGCAGCGTCGGCATTCGCGCCGACATGGATGCATTGCCGATCCACGAGCGGTCAGGCTTGCCCTATGCCAGCGTGCACGACGGCAAGATGCACGCGTGTGGCCATGACGGCCACACCGCCGTACTGCTGGGTGCCGCGCGACAACTGGCACGTACCCGGCAATTCGATGGCACCGTGCACCTGATCTTCCAGCCGGCCGAGGAGATCGGGGCGGGCGGTGGCGCGGAACGGATGCTGGCCGACGGCCTGTTCGAACGCTTTCCGTGCGATGCGATCTTTGGCCTGCACAACCATCCGGGTGCCGAGGCCGGTACCTTCATGTTCCGTTCGGGCCCGTTCATGGCCGCGTGCGACACCGTTGCGATCACCATCCGCGGGAAGGGGGGCCATGCCGCGCGGCCGCATCAGTCGATCGATCCGATCCTGGTCGCGGGCAGCCTGGTCATGGCGCTGCAGTCCATCGTGGCGCGCAACGTCGATCCGAACGAGACTGCCGTGGTGACCATCGGCACACTGCACGCCGGCCACGCGCCCAATGTGATTCCCGATAGCGCGCGCATGGAACTCAGCGTGCGCTCATTCAGTGCGGATGTGCGGGCATCCATGGAAACGCGCATCAAGCAGCTTGCCACGTCACACGCCGAGGGCTATGGCGCAACGGCCGATATCGAGTACGTGCGTGGCTATCCGGTGCTGGTCAACAGCGAAGCGGAGACCGAGTTCGCACGCCAGGTGGCCGAGGAACTGGTGGGCCCCGAACGTGCGATCGCGAATTTCCACCGCATCGCCGGCAGCGAGGACTTCGCTTACTTCCTGCAGCAGCGGCCCGGATGTTTCGTCCGGATGGGCAATGGGGTCAACCAGCCGCTGCTTCACAACGCCGGCTACGACTTCAACGACGACAACCTGACCGTCGGGGCGGCCTACTGGACGCGGCTGGTCGAGCGCTACCTTGCCGGGTAGGACAGGGCGACAGGACGACAGGACTACTTGAAGAAGGCGCTCGGCGGCACGCCGAACTGCCGCCGGAACATCGTCGCGAAGGCGCTCGGGCTGCCATAGCCCATGTCGAGCGCCACATCCACCACCTTGTCGCCAGCCGCCAGCCGCTCCAGCGCGGCCAGCAGCCGTGCCTGCTGGCGCCACTGGCCGAACGTCATCCCGGTCTCGCGCGCGAATCGGCGCTGAATGGTCTTGGGATCCACGCCAAGCCTGTCGCCCCAGTCAGCCAGCGTCAGGCCAGAGTCGGGGCTATCGGTGATCTGCTCGCAGATCACGCGCAGGTCCCTGTCCGTCGGGCGGGGCAGGTGGAGCGGCAGCGTGGGTACCAGCGTGACTTCATCGAGCAGCAATTGCATCAGCCGGGATTCGCGCGAGTCGGGCGAATAGGGCAGGGGAATGTCGATCGCGGCCAGGATCAACTCGCGCAGCAGCGGAGAAATACCGAGTACGGTACAGCGCGTGGGCAGGTTCGGCGCGGCGTCGGGGCGGATGTAGGCCGTGCGCATCTGCACGTGCCCGACCATGCGGATCCAGTGCACGGTGCCCCCGGGCATCCACATGCCGCGTGTCGGCGGCACGATCCACTGTCCCTCGGACGTAGACACCACCATCACCCCATGCACGGCATGGATGAGTTGCGCATGCGGATGCTGGTGGGGCTTGGTGACATGGGTCGGCAGGTAGTCCGCCGCCATGGCCGCCACGGGCATCGGGCCGCGATCGTACTGGAGGTAGGCGGGTTGTTCCGAGTAGGTATCGGGCCGCCCGTCGGCATGGGCAGCGTTCGGCGCTTCGGCTGGCATGTCCTTTTCTCCAAAGTTACGGCCTCATTCTCGCAGGACAGGCGGCAGTTTGCCAATTAGCATCGTCACACTTCCCGGCCGCGCGCTGTTCGGGCGCCCGGGCTTTTGCCAAGCATGACTGGCCAATGCGCCCCCGCACCATGAGCACAACCATCCATCCGGCCCATCCGGCCGACCGTGAGGAAGGCACACGCTTCCGCGTGCTGTACGCGATCAGTTTCGCGCACTTCCTCAACGACATGATCCAGTCGCTGATCCTGGCCATCTATCCGATGCTCAAGGGCGGCTTCAACCTGAGCTTCACGCAGATCGGCCTGCTGACGCTGACGTATCAGGTCACGGCGTCGCTACTGCAGCCGGTGGTCGGCCTGTACACGGACAAGCATCCGAAGCCGCATTCGCTCGCCATCGGCATGGGATTCACGCTGTGCGGCCTGTTGCTGCTGTCAGTGGCCCCGACCTATGGCGTGCTGCTGGTTGCCGCAGCGCTGGTGGGAACCGGTTCGTCGATCTTCCACCCGGAATCGTCGCGCGTGGCGCGGCTGGCGTCGGGCGGGCAGCACGGTCTGGCCCAGTCGATCTTCCAGGTGGGCGGTAACGGCGGCAGCGCGATGGGTCCGCTGCTGGCGGCGTGGATCGTTCACTCGCAGGGCAGCGTGGCTTGGTTCTCGCTGGCCGCGCTGCTGGCCATCACCGTGCTGTGGCAGATCGGCGGCTGGTACGGCCGGCACCTGGCCGAGCGCGCCGCGAAGAAGAAGGGCGCCGGCGTCGTGGTCAACAAGCTGCCGAAGTCGACAGTGGTGCGCGCCATCGTGGTGCTGCTGCTGCTGATCTTCTCCAAGTACTTCTACATGGCCAGCCTGAACACGTACTACACGTTCTACCTGATGGAGAAGTTCGGCCTGGCGCGTCAGACCTCGCAGATCTACCTGTTCCTGTTCCTGTTCGCCGTAGCGGCGGGCACGATCATGGGCGGGCCGATCGGTGACCGCATCGGCCGCAAGCGCGTGATCTGGGCGTCGATCCTGGGCGTGGCGCCGTTCACCCTGATGCTGCCCCACGCCAACCTGTTCTGGACTGCCGTGCTGTCCGTGGTGATCGGCTTCATCCTGGCCTCGGCCTTCTCGGCCATCCTGGTGTTTGCGCAGGAACTGATCCCGGGCAAGGTGGGTATGGTGTCGGGGCTATTCTTCGGGTTTGCCTTCGGCATGGGCGGCATCGGCGCCGCCGTGCTCGGCCGGCTGGCCGATGTGCACGGCATCGAGACCGTGTACCAGCTTTGCGCGTTCCTGCCATTGCTGGGCCTGCTCGCGGTATTCCTGCCGGACTTGCGCGAGAGAGCGAAAGCGGCTTGAACGGCTGATGGTTTTAACCCCCTCCCGCCACAGCGGGAGGGGGAGTCACTTCCCTCCCTCGATCACTTTCCCGTCTTGTCCTGCGAGACATCCATGATCATCCGCGTCAGCAGATACAGACGCGGCGTGACCGAGTTCAAGTCCACATACTCCGCATCGTTCGAATGCGCGCCGAAGCCGCGCAGGCCGAAGCGTTCGATCACCGGTGCCTTGGTTGCGGCCGCCGCAAATGCCGCATCGGTGCCGCCGCCTTCGGCGGTGTCATAAACAGCCAGCTTCTCGCCGATTTCGGCATAAATGCCCTGCGCGTGCGCGGCCAGCGCACGGGATGCCGGGGTGGCTTCCAGTGGTGGGCGACGGCGCTCGAACTTCACTTCGACCTTCGTGTCGGGAATCAGCTTCTTCTGGATCCGCTCCTGCAGCGTGCGCTCCAGGCCGTCGTAGTCGGCGGTGCGCAGCACGCGCACATCGGCCTGCGCGGTGGCCACGGCCGGAATCACGTTGCGGTTGGTGCCGGCGTGGGACAGGGTCCAGTTGACCTTGAGGCCGGTGTCCGGGTTGGACAGGTCGCGCATCTGCAGGATCTGGTGCGACAACTCGTAGAGCGCATTACGCCCCAGTTCCGGCGAGCTTCCCGCGTGGGAGGACTTGCCGTCGACCTTGAGCGAGATGGCGCCGATACCGCTCGTGGCCAGCGAGAGCCGGTCGCCGGTGACGCGCGAGGCTTCGCACGAGAATACGGCATCCTGCTCCGCGCCCAGCTTCGTCAACGTGGCGCGCGCGCCCGGCGAGCTGATCTCCTCGTCGCCGTTGATCAGCACGGTCAGCGTGCCATAGTCCTTGAACTTCATCTTCTGCAGGATGGCCACGGTATGCAGGATCACCGCCACGCCGTTCTTGTCGTCGGCAATGCCCAGGCCGTAGGCGCGATCCCCGTCGACGCGGAAGGGCTGCTGCGCGAGCATTCCGCGCAGGTACACCGTGTCCATGTGCGCGATCAGCATGATCTTGCGCTGGCCAGTGCCCTTGAACTGCGCCATGACCATCTTGCCGACCTTCGGCGGGGTGTCCTCCATGCGATAGACGTCGGTTGGCTCGATCAGCTTCGCGTCGCCGCCGAGCGCGGCCAGGCGGTCGCGAATCAGGTTGGCGATGCGGTCCAGGCCTTCGATATCCTTGCTGCCGGACTCGATCGATACCAGGTCCTTGAGCGTGTCGATCAGCGCGGGCTTTTCCTGCTGCGCAAGCTGAAAGGCCGGCTGCACGGGCTCGGCCTGGGCCGGCAGGGCGCAGATCGCGCCGGCCAGCGCCAGCGCGGCGGGCAAGAGGGCCAGGCGGGCCAGGCGGGTACGCAGGGCAGGATGAGGGGCAGCGTGCATGACGGGAACACTCCTTGTGGTGTCTTCTGTGCGGAAAGTTGGAATGTTGCGGAATCGGGGCGCCGCGGTAAAGGCCCTGGCGTGGGTCTCGTCACGATTCACGCTCAGTCCGCGCATCCTGTCGCGCGGGCGCTGCAGACATTGGTCATCCTGGCATCGAATTTGCGGCATCATGGCGGTCATGAAGTCCGCCGTACTCCAGCCCTCCGGGACCCCCGTCATGCCTGACGCCGTGCCTTCCCATGCGCCAGCGCGCCCTGCCTGTGCCCATTGCCTGGCACTGGCCGACGATCCGCGCCGGCGCGAACCCCATCCCTGCCTGGCCCTGCACAATACGGCGCCGCTGGTCAGCCAGAGCGCGGCCGGCGTGCCGTTCAGCATGTTGTCGTTCAGGTGCCGGGAATGCGGTACCGCATGGCGGCTCTATGACCGGGCCAACGAGCTATTCGTGTCGTGGGTGCCTGAGCATCCGCTGGTGCGATAACCGCTCGCCCGTTTCAGGGGCGCGGGCCGGATCGGCTAAGATGGCGGCAATTCGGACGCGGCCATGCATTGCCCGCCACGTCCCGCCAAATCCGCAGATTCCCGCTAATTTCCCGCTCAAGCCCGATCATGGTCGCCTTCCGATCCCTGCCGCTGCACGCCGCGTTTATCGCGGCCGCTGCCCTGACCGCCTCTATCTCCGCCCCGGCCTTCGCCGCGGACAACTATCCGAGCCGCCCGATCCGCATGATCGTTGCCTATCCGACCGGCGGCATCAGCGACGCCGTGGCGCGCGCGCTGGGCGAAAAGCTCTCGGTGCAGATGGGCACCTCGGTGGTCGTCGAGAACAAGGCCGGAGCGGGTGGCAGCATCGGCATCGACGCCGTGGCCAAAGCCGCGCCGGATGGCTACACGGTCGGTTTCTCGTCGACCAGCCCGCTGACGCTCAATCCGCACGTGGGCCACGTCAACTACGACCCGCAGCACGACGTGGCGCCGGTGATGAGCGTGATGTACTCGCCGGTGCTCGTGGTCGCCACGCCGAGCTTCTCCGGCAAATCGTTTCAGGACCTGATCGCGCAGGCCAAGGCCAAGCCCGGCTCGGTGCGCTGGGCCACGTCTGGCCTTGGCACGGTGGGCCATGTGATGCTCGAGCAGATCAAGGCCAAGTCGAAGACGGAACTGACGATGATCCCGTACAAGGGTGCCGGCCAGCAGATGAATGACGCGCTCGGCGGGCAGTTCGAGGTGATGAGCACCAACGCCAGCCCCATGCTGACGCAGCACATGCAGGCCGGGCGTCTACGCGCCATCGCCGTGGGCGCGCCGAAGCGCATCGATTCGCTGCCCAATGTGCCGACCATGGACGAGCTGGGCTATCCCAAGGCCAACCTGACTTCGACGTTCGGGATCTTCGCGCCGGGCAAGACGCCGCCGGCCATCATCAACAAGCTCAATGCGGAACTGAACAAGGCGCTGGCCGAGCCCGACGTGCGCGACCGCCTGCTGCGCGGCGGCGAGGTGCCCACGGGTGGATCGGCGGCACAGTTCGGCGCGGCCATTCGCGCCGAGTCGGCGGAGAACGCGCGCATCGTCAAGGAAGCGGGCATCAAGATCGATTGAGATGGACTCCGCTCAGCGGAAGACGGCTGCCTTATCAACCTCAGCCACCTCATCCGTCTCATAGGGCAGCCAATGACGGCCGGTCGCGTGTCGCGACGGCTGTCTATATCGGGTCCAGGCGGCTCCCGAGCCGATAGACCGATCGCAGCATGATGCCGTTGAACGGCCAGAGCGCGAGTTTGGTGCGTACCCGCGACAGGTGGCTGTCAATGGTGCGCGCCTGCTCCATGATGCCGGTGGCAGGCCAAACGTGCTCGATCATCGCGCGGCGCGTCACCAGCGCGCCAAGGTTGCGAAACAGCAGCAGCGCCAGCGCGTATTCCTTGGGCGACAGGGCCACGGTCATGCTGTTGACCCACACGCGGTGCTCCGCTACCGCAAAGCGGAACACGCCGCAGACGAGTTGATCGGAAGTGTTCCCTAGCGCGCCAGGCGGCACGGTGGCAACCGTCATGCCGGGCATCGCTGCCCGCCGGGTCAATGCCTCGATGCGGGCCCGCAGCTCATCGCATCGCGCGGGCTGCGGCACGTACGCATCCGCGCCAGCCGCGAGGCAGCCCACGACCACTTCCTCCGCATCGCTCTGGCCCAGCATCATCACCGGCATTCCGTGTCCCAGCGTGCGCCGCACCCAATCGAGCAGATCGTCGGCGTTGGTGCCGGCCACGTCCCGGTCCAGCAGCAGCAGATCGAACGGCTCGCGACGCATGGCCTCGATCATCGGCTGGCTGCTGCGAAATCGCGCAAGCGTGTGTCCGCCGGGATGCAACGCTCGCTCCAGCACGATGGCGCGGACGGGGTCGTCTTCGAGCGCGGCGATTCTCAAGGTGCGTTTCCTTCCTGATCAGGTCAGATGTTCCGGGTCATGGTAGGCCGATGCGCGCACCAAACGAAAGTAAACATTTGTGGCCGATGCAGAAAATGAGCATCGTCTTATAGGGTTCTCTCGCTCACACGCCTCTAATGGTCGTCAGCGATTTCACTGGACGCTCCACTTGGGCGCGACGACGCATGACAAGGATGGGACTGAGGGTTGCCTCGCTGGAGGACGACGCTGCCGAGGCCGCGAGGATTCGCGAGATCGTGACGGCGGAAGGGCATGAGTGCGTGACGTTCGCCGATGGCAGGCGCATGCTGGTCACGTTGCGCAAGGTCACGTTCGACCTGTTGCTGCTTGACTGGCACGTGCCAAATGTCTCTGGCCGGGAAGTACTGGACTGGGCGCGCGCGCACCTGGATCCGCGCATACCGGTGATGTTCCTGACCCGGCGCGACGCCGAGGCGGACATTGTCGCAACGTTGAGTGCTGGCGCCGACGACTATATGGTCAAGCCGATCCGGCCGCGCGAACTCGGCGCGCGCATCGCAGCGCTGCTGCGGCGAGCGTACCCGGACTCCCGCCAGCCAGACGATGGACGGCTGACCTGGGGTTGTTTCAGCTTTGACACCGTGACGCGCGACGCCACGTGCCACGGGCAGGAGGTACGGCTGACGCCGAAGGAGTTCGAAGTCGCGCTGCTCCTGTTCCGTAATGAGGGCCGCGCCGTGCCGCGCGAATACATGCTTGCGGCGATCTGGGGCAAGGAGCTGCCGCCGCTGTCACGCACCATCGACACCCATGTCTCGCGTGTGCGTACCAAGCTCGGCCTGTGGGAGCACAACGGTGTGCGGCTCCAGCCGCTCTACACGCATGGCTATCGCCTGGAACTGCTGACGACGTCGGGGATGGCGCCACCGCCAACATCACAGCCAACTCCACCGTCGACTCCATCTCCGCCTTCGCAAAAAAAGAAAGGCACCCGAAGGTGCCTTTCTGCCAACTGATCAAACCAGCAATCAGAAGATGTGGCGGATGCCAGCACCGAAGCTGGTCTGGTTGTTGCGGCCCGGCAGTTCGGTCGTGGTGGCGCCCGAAACCTTGTTGAAGTCCGCAGCACCATAGACTTGCGTGCGCTTCGACAGCGAGTACTCGGCGATCAGCGCGGCCGTGTAGCGGCGGCCGTTGTTGTCGGCGATACCGTTCTTGTTTTCGACGTAGTCGGCGTAGAACGCACCGGTCAGCGCCAGGGCCGGAGTGGCTTGGTAGGTCGCGCCGATGTAGCCCAGCGTGTCCTTGCGCGGATTGGCGTTCGCAGCAGCCGTACCGACGGTGTTCGGAGCCGGGTTGGCGTTCGTCGTGACGACGGCGGCGTTGTTCAGGATGTTGTCCATCAGGCCGGTGTGGTCGCGACCACCGATGTAGCCCAGGAACAGCTTTGCCGGTCCGATCGAGTACTTACCAGCAGCGCCCCACATTTGCTGCTTGTTGCCATTGGCGTCGCGGATTTCCTGGTACACGCCACCCACGCCGAACGGGCCGTAGTTGTAGGCTGCGCGCACGCCGAAGTACGGCGTGTTGATGCCGGCGCCCGAACCGCTAGCCTTCGTGAAGCTGCCCGGGGTTTCGCCGAAGCCGTAGCTTGCGCCGAAATCAAAACCGCTGAACGAACCGCCGTAGCTGACCACGTTGTTGCGACGGAGCTGCGTCAGGCTGTAATACATCCACGAGTTGCCGGTGTAGTTACCGATGGTCAGCGGATCGTAGTCGCCGAAGAAATTAAACCCTTCGGTGTACTGGCGACCCAGCTTCACGGCGCCGAAATCACCAGCCAGGCCAACGTAGGCTTGACGGTTGAAGATCTGGCCCGACGAGCTCATCGTGCCGTTGGGCACGTTGAAGCCGTTTTCCAGCTGGAAGATGGCCTTCAGGTTGTTACCCAGGGCTTCGGCGCCCTTCAGGCCCCAGCGGCTTTGCGTGATGGCACCATTGTCCATCGCGAGTTGGCCGTGGTTGTTGGCATCGGCGTTGGTCGTGTAGTGGATGCTGGCGTCGGCAATGCCGTACAGCGTGACCGACGTTTGCGCGTAGGCGCCGCCGGCAAACAGCGAACCGAGTGCGAGGGTCAGTAGCGATTTCTTCATGGTGCTCCTTTTCTGTCTTGTGGTTGTCCGCTGCCGGATCACGGCGCGTCCATTTGAATAACGTTTGCTGTAAACGCCGCGAAAATTTAACAAAAGGCGGATCGTTCGGACATAAAACCAAGCAAGAGCAGTGCTTCAGGAGGGGATTTGGTGCAATTCCGTTGGTTTGCCGCTACACAATGCCTCTGAACGCTGAAAATGGTGCGCAGCAGCACGCGCCGTTCTGGTGCAGGGGCACGAACGGGCAACGACAGGGCAACGAAAAACAGGGGGATAAACGGAAGTGCGGAGCACAGCGCAACAGTCGTGGAATACGACTGCTGCGCTGCAATAATCTAATCAAAAATGCGGGTTTTCCCTTAGAAGAAAATGCCGCGGATTTATCGCGGATTTACTTTGGAATTACCCACAGCCTCGATCTCAGGCTTGTGGAATTTCTATCTTGACCTCGAGAACCTCGAGGTTGTCCTGGCGCTCCAGGCTGACGCGCAGGTCCTGATCGCTGATCTTGACGTACTTCGAAATCACGGCCACCAGCTCGCGCTGAAGGGCCGGCAGGTAATCGGCCGGCGCCGAATGGCCCGAACGTTCATGGGCGAGAATGATCTGCAGGCGCTCCTTGGCGACCGATGCGGATTTCTTCTTCTCTCCCAGCAGGAAGGACAGGATCGACATGTGGGTGAGCCCTCCTTATTTGTTGCCGAAGATGCGCGAGAACAGCCCCGGCTTCTGATAATCGGTAAAGCGCAGCGGTTTGTCCTTGCCCAGGAAGCGGTCCACGATGTCGCCGTATGCATCGGCGACATCGGTGCCTTCCAGGTGGATCGCCGGCGTGCCCTGGTTGGAGGCGTGGAGCACCGCCTCCGATTCTGGAACCACGCCGATCAGCTTGATGCGCAGGATTTCCTGGATATCGGTGAGCGACAGCATCTCGCCACCGTGCACGCGCTTGGGGTTGTAGCGCGTGATCAGCAGGTGTTCCTTGATCGGCTCGCCTTCGCTGGCGCGCTTGGTCTTCGACGACAGGATGCCGAGAATGCGGTCCGAATCGCGTACCGACGATACCTCGGGGTTGGTCACGATCAGCGCCTCGTCAGCGAAATACATCGCCATCAGCGCGCCCGTCTCGATGCCGGCCGGCGAGTCGCAGATGATGTACTCGAAGCCCATTTCCTTCAGGTCGTTGATGACCTTCTCCACGCCCTCGCGCGTCAGCGCTTCCTTGTCGCGCGTCTGCGACGCCGGCAGGATGAACAGGTTTTCGCACTTCTTGTCCTTGATCAGCGCCTGGTGCAGGTTCGCTTCGCCCTGCACCACGTTGATCAGGTCATACACCACGCGACGCTCGCAGCCCATGATCAGGTCGAGGTTGCGCAGGCCGACGTCGAAATCGATCACGGCAGTCTTGTGGCCACGCAGGGCCAGACCGGCGGCGAAACTCGCGCTGGTGGTGGTCTTGCCAACGCCCCCCTTGCCGGAGGTCACTACGATGATTTTTGCCATGGCTCTATGGTCCGGTATGAGTGGAATTCGTTCGTTTGCGTGCTGCCGTTACTTCATGCGCAGCGGTTCAAGGATCAGCTTTTCGTCGGCCAGGCGAACCTGTGCCGACTTGCCGAGCACGTCGGCCGGGAGTGTCTGCTCCGCGGTCCGGTAGATGCCGGCGATGGAAATCAGTTCGGGCTCCAGGCACGTGCAGAAGATGCGCGCATCGGGATTACCCTTGACACCCGCCAGCGCGCGGCCGCGCAGCGGGGCATAGATATGGATATTGCCTTCGGCGATGACTTCGGCGCCGTAGCTGACCAAGTCCAGGATCACCACGTCGCCCTGGGCGTAGATCTGCTGGCCCGAGCGCAGCGGCTTGTCGATCAGCAGCGTGGGGATTGTGCGGGGGGCGGAAGCCGCGTTCGCGGCCGCCATGATCTCGGCGATTTCCGAGGCCTTGCCATTGACTGCGGCGCCCTCGCTGTCCTTGCCCTTGCTGGTGTTCCTGGTCGCCTCGGCGTCCGCCTGGCCGCCTGCCGCCGTGGCTTCGGGCTTGCCCGCCTTCTCCTTCGGGGCCTCGTCCTTGCCGCCACGCCGGCTCTGGCTGTCCAGCAGCGGCAGGCCGAAGCC
>NZ_ANKP01000073.1:0-42022 GCF_000319775.1 Cupriavidus sp. HMR-1 | reverse complement strand
GGCCAGCGCGAGCTGGCGCGAAGCGTTGCGCAGCGATGCCACGCGGCGCACGTCCTCGGCCGGCTGCGAGCGCGTTTGCGTCAGCACGGGCATCAGGCTTTTCGCCATGCCGGCGACGATGGCCAGCTTGGCCGGTTGGTCATCCGGAATGAACGTCTTCAGCGTGACCACGCGCTCGACTTCCGGCAGCGTCTTGAGCCGCGTGGCGATCTGCTGGGCCGCCGCCACGGACGGGGCGAGCACGCTGACGTTGTCGGTGCCGGCCTGCGGCGCATCCTTGAGCGCGAGCAGCGTCGACATCGATTCGGAGTCAGGGTCCTTCAGGTGCAGCGGGTCGAAATCGAAACGCAGGTGCGGCAGCAGCGGCGCGCCCGCGATCAGCACTGCCAGCACGCCCACCAGCGTGCCCTTGCGATGACGTTCGAAGAAGGTATCGGCCGGGGCCAGCCAGGCAAAGCCCGGCACTTCGTCCTCGCCCGGCGGGGCCAGCACGCGGATCATGGCCGGCAGCAGCGTGAAGGTGGTGCCAAAGGCGATGAACATGCCGACGCCGGCGATCTTGCCAAGCTCGGCCACGCCGCGGTAGTCGGTGGGCAGGAAACAGAAGAATGCCGCGGCGGTGGCAGCCGCGGCCAGCGTGAGCGGGCCTGCGACGTCGCGGGCCGCCAGCTCCAGCGCCTTGTTGATGTCGTCATGCTCGTGCCGCTCTGCTCGGTAACGCACGCCGAACTGGATGCCGAAGTCGACACCCAGGCCGACGAAAAGCACCGCGAACGCCACGGAAATCATGTTCAGCGCGCCAACCATCAGCAGGCCCAGCGCGGCAGTGATGATGAGCCCGGAGATCAGGCTGACAAGGACGGCCGTGATCAGCCGCGCGGAACGCAGCGCCATCCACAGGATGCCGATCACGACGACCAGTGTGAGGATGCCATTGAGCGCGGCGCCTTCGCTGACCGACGAGAATTCGTCGTCGGCCAGGGGCTGCGGGCCGGTCAGTCGCACAACGGCGCTGTAGCGTTCGGCAAGCTTGAGTTCGGTGGCCGCGGTGCGGATCGCTTCGCTGGCGCCAGAGCCGGCTTGCAGGTCGCTGAAATCGAGCACCGGCGACAGCGTCACGAAACTGAACGCGTTGCCGTCGGCGTTGGCCTTGAGGCTGTCGTCGACCAGTCCGGCCCACGACAGGGCCACCGTATGGTCGGCCAGCACGCCGTCGACGGTATTCGCGCTCGCCTGGAGCAGCTTTTCCATGTCAGCCAGCTTGATCTGTCCGAGCTGCAAGGGGAGGGCCAGCGTGGTGGTCAGCAGGTCCGACAGGCCGCGCAACGTGGGATCGTGCGCGAGGTTGTTGAGCAGCGGCCGGGCCTGCGTGAGTTTCTCGGCCATGTCGTTGACGCTCGCGGTATCGGCGAACAACAGGCCGTTGCGTTCGAAGAACGGGCCCGAACCGGGCTGCCCGACCGCGCGGAAGCGCTTGGGCTGCTTGCGCAGGGCATCGGCCAGTTCATTGGCGGCCGCATCGGCAAGCTCCTTGGCTGGGGCCTGCACCACGGCGAGGATCATCTTGTCGCGCTGCGGAAAGGCGTCGCTGATGGCCTGGTCGTGCTTCGCCCAGGGGGCGTCGGATTCAAGCAGCCGGCTGATATCGGTGTTGATGGCGAAGTTGCGGGCCGCGTAGATGCCTGCGGCAACGGTCAGCAACAAGGAAATGCCAATTACCAGCCAGGCGTGGGCGGTAGCGAATTTGACGGTGCGAACGAGCAGCGGTCTGATCATGTGTTTGAATTCTTCATCGCCCGGTTGCGGAGGGGCGCGTGGGCGGCACCCGGAGTATAGCGGGTGACGGTGGCGTTGCAGGTCCGGAGCGCCTTGCGCGCCATGCGGTCCGGCCTCGCGGCGATACGCTATATACTGGCTCGACTGGCCAGCCGGCCGATACCTTGAGCATCAGATTGTCATGAACCGTTACGGATTCCTTCCCGCCGCCATCATTGCGCCGATCGCCGCCGTGGCCGTCGTCAGTACCGCCCATGCGCAGGTCAATACCAGCGCATCGCCGGACAAGCTCGTGCAGTCCGCCGTCGAGGGCGTGATCACGAAGATCAAGGCCGATCCGGAAACCCGCGCGGGCGATCTCGGGAAGATCACGGCGGTGGTCCAGCGCGAGTTCCTGCCCTATACCGACTTTGGTCGCACCACGCGCCTGGCGGTGGGCGGTGCCTGGAAACAGGCGACGCCGGAGCAGCAGAAGGTCCTGCAGGAGCAGTTCACGGCGCTGCTGGTGCGCAGCTACGCGGTGTCGCTTTCGCAACTGCGCGAGCAGAGCCCGAAATTCTCGTACAAGCCGGCCAAAACCGGCAGCAATGCCAACGACGTGGTGGTGGCCACGCGGGTGATGAACAACGGCGACGAGATGCTGATCGATTATCGGCTGGAGCGCGGCGCGGAAGGCTGGCGCATCTATGACATCAACATGATGGGGGCGTGGCTGATCGAGGTGTACCGCAAGCAGTTTGCGGACATCGTCGCTCGTGACGGCGTGGATGGATTGGTGAAGTACCTGACGAATCACAACGCGCGGACTTGATGCCTGTGTGGGCCTGAATGGCCTGAGTGGTCCGGAAAAGCAATCGGGGTCGGCAATGCCGACCCCGATTGCTTTCACGTCACCAGAACAGGCTTAGTGCACCTGGGCGGCCTGCGCGGCCTCGGCGCGGCTACCCTGCGCCTTCTTCAGGTTGCCGATCTCGGCCAGCTTGATTTCCACGTGGCGCGAGAAGACGTACTCGGCGGGACGCTGCTTGTCCAGCGGGATGTCCGGGGCCATCGGGCCATCGGTCTTCACGCCGCGCAGGCTCACGCCCAGCGCCTTGATCGGGTGCGCGAACGTGTCGGCCACAGCCGTGGCTTCGAAGCCGCTGTGGACCATGCAGTTGGCGCACTTCTCGTAGTTGCCGACACCGTAGGCGTCCCAGTCGGTGTCTTCCATCAGTTCCTTGAAGGTCTTCACATAGCCTTCGCCGACCAGGTAGCACGGACGCTGCCAGCCGAACACGGTACGCGCCGGGTTGCCCCACGGCGTGCACTTGTAGGTCTGATTGCCGGCCAGGAAGTCCAGGAACATCGTCGACTGGCTGAACGCCCAGTTCTTGCCGGCGTTGCCGCGCGACAGGATGTCGCGGAACAGTTGCTTGGTCTTGCCGCGGTGCAGGAAGTGCTGCTGGTCCGGGGCGCGCTCGTAGGCGTAGCCCGGCGAGACCGTGATGCCGTCCACGCCCATCGCCTTGACCGAGTCAAAGAACTTGGCCACGCGGTCAGGCTTGGCATCGTTGAACAGCGTGCAGTTGATGTTGACGCGGAAGCCACGTTCCTTGGCCATGCGGATCGCTTCCACACAGCGGTCGTACACGCCTTCCTGGTTCACCGAATGGTCGTGCATTTCGCGGTCGCCATCCAGGTGGATCGACCACACGAAGTACGGGCTCGGCTCGTACTGGTCGATCTTCTTTTCCATCAGCAGCGCGTTCGTGCACAGGTAGACGAAACGCTTGCGGGCGATGATGCCGCGCACGATCTCCGGCATATCCTTGTGCAGCAGCGGCTCGCCGCCGGCGATCGAGACCACCGGGGCGCCGCACTCGTCCACGGCCTCCAGGCATTCCTGCACCGACAGGCGCTGGTTCAGGATGGGGTCCGGATAGTCGATCTTGCCGCAGCCCGAGCAGGCGAGGTTGCAGCGGAACAGGGGCTCGAGCATCAGGGCGAGCGGGTAGCGCTTCTGCCCGGAAAGATGCTTGCGTGCGATGTAGGCGCCTACGCGGGCGACCTGCAGAAAGGGAATGGCCAAGGGGGTGCTTCCTGTTAGGTTCGTTGCTTCAGCCTGCCGCCGTCTGGTCGGCAAGGCGTGCGTCGCTGGGTTCAGTGGTACTACTGGCCGCCGGGGCCTGCTTCACATCGTCCAGCTCGGCCGGCAGGCGGAATTCGGCATGTTCCTCGATCCCTTCCATGGTCGAGACTTCGACCGGACCAAGGCGGCGCAAGGCCGCAATGACGTCTTCCACCATTTCTTCGGGTGCCGAGGCACCCGCGGTAATGCCGACGACGGCGGCGTCGCGGACCCACGTGGGGTCCAGCTCGCTGCCATCGGCGATCAGGTAACTCGGTACGCCGCTCTCGGTGCCGATTTCGCGCAGGCGATTCGAGTTGGAACTGTTGGTGGCGCCAATCACGAGGATGACGTCCACGCGGGTGGACAACTCGCGCACCGCGCTCTGCCGGTTCTGAGTGGCGTAGCAGATATCGCGTGTACTCGGGCCAACCAGATTGGTAAATCGCGCGCCGAGCGCCGCAATGATATTACGGGTGTCGTCCACGGACAACGTGGTCTGTGTGATGTAAGCGACCGGTGCGTCATTCGGCAGGTCCAGCGTGGCGACATCGGCCTCGTTCTGGACCAGGATGACCTTGCCCGGAATCTGCCCCATCGTGCCTTCCACCTCGGGGTGGCCGGCATGGCCGATCAGGACGACGTGGCGGCCCGCTGCCGCGTACTGGCGTCCCTGATTGTGAACCTTGATGACGAGCGGGCAGGTCGCGTCGATCGCGTGCAGTTCGCGGCGGGCGGCCTCGCTGACCACGTCCCGCGACACGCCATGCGCGCTGAAGATCGTCACCGCATTGCCAGGCACCTCGTCGAGTTCCTCGACAAAGCGCGCGCCTTTCTGGCGCAGGCTTTCCACCACATGCTTGTTGTGTACGATCTCGTGTCGCACATAGACGGGGGCGCCATGCTTGACGAGGGCTCGATCGACGATTTCGATCGCGCGGACGACACCTGCGCAAAATCCGCGAGGTTGAGCAAGTATCACCTGCATCGAAATGGCCCCCAGACCCTCTTGTGAAGATTAGAAGACATTTATATTTTGGTACTCCCGGGATCACATTTCCGGATTACGGTGGTTACTATATACCGGTGTCAGTTTTCGTGTCGCCGCGTGGGAATTTGCCAACAGCGCGTTTCCGGCGAGAATGCCGCACCGCAATCCGGCTGTGGGCGGGCTTCTGCGGGGCAGAAATGCCTGCCGCGCCGGCAGTATTGTCAGGGGATTTGAAATTAACAATTGCATTCTTGTTACAGGTGCGTCGGGATTCCTGGGCTCCTCTGTGATGCGACAGGCACTCGACCGTGGCTTCCAGGTGCGTGTGCTCGTGCGCCCGACCAGCCCGCGCGCCAATCTGGCCGGCTTGCCCGTGGAGATTGTCGAAGGCGACATGCGCGATGCGGCGTCGATGACCCGCGCCATGGCCGGCGTCCGATACCTGTTCCATGTGGCGGCCGATTACCGGCTCTGGGCGCCTGATCCCGAGGAAATCGTGCGTTCGAACGTCGAGGGCACGGTTACGGTCATGAACGCCGCGCGCGCCGCCGGCGTAGAGCGTGTCATCTATACGAGCAGCGTGGCCACCCTGCGTGTGGCGGGCGCCACGGCGCCGGTCGACGAGACGGCGGCAATGGCCGGCCATGAGGCGATCGGTGCCTACAAGCGCAGCAAGGTGCTTGCCGAGCGCGAGGTGGAGCGTCTGGTGGCGGAAGGCCTGCCGGCGGTCATCGTGAATCCCTCCACGCCGATTGGCCCGCGCGACGTGCGCCCGACCCCGACAGGCAGGATCATTGTCGAAGCGGCCACCGGCAAGATCCCGGCCTTCGTCGATACCGGCCTGAATCTGGTCCACGTGGACGACGTGGCGAACGGTCATTTCCTGGCACTGGACAAAGGGCGCATCGGCGAGCGCTATATCCTGGGCGGCCAGGACGTGCTGCTGCGGCAGATGCTGGCCGACATCGCGGGCATGGCCGGCCGCAAGGCGCCAACCATCGAGTTGCCGCGCTGGCCGCTCTATCCGGTCGCGCGCGTGGCCGAGACCATCGCACGCTTCACCGGCAAGGAGCCGTTCGTGACCGTGGATGGGCTGAAGATGTCGCAATACCGGATGTTCTTCACTTCCGCCAAGGCCCAGCGTGAGCTTGGATACGCGCCGCGCCCCTATCAGGAAGGGCTGCGCGACGCGCTCACGTGGTTCCGGGAAGCCGGCTATCTGAAGTAGCCGATCGGCATGGCGGGTGGCCCCGCCATCTGGACGTTACGACCGTACGGGCGCCTGCGAGCGCCCTTTCCACTGGCCGCCGCGACGCAGGTAATAGCGCCGCGCGGAATCCAGCGTGGCGCCCAGGTAGAACAGGGCGGTCAGCGGCAGCAGCGGCGCCATCCACACGGGTTGGCGATACTCGCGCAGCATCGGCCGGTAGCTGATGGCCATCAGCAGCCAGGCCAGCCAGGCTGGCCAGGTCCCCGCGCCGCCGGCCAGCGCCAGGACCGGCGGGGCCAGATAGGTCAGGATCATGCCCAGCGTGGCTCCGATCAGCATCCACGGCGAGTAGTGCAACTGCGTGTAGGCACTGCGGGCGATCATGTTCCAGAGGCTCTGCCAGTCGTCGTAGGGGCGGAGCGAAATGCTGTCATCCGCCAGATCGAGCCGGATCGATCCACCTGCCTTGATCTTCGCCGCAAGGCTGCAATCGTCGATCAACTCGCCGCGAATGGCTTCGAACCCGCCGATACGGGCCAGCGCCGAGCGCCGCGCCAGCATGCAGCCGCCCGCCGCGCCGGCAACGCGGCTGCGCGGGTTCGCAATGCTCGCGAACGGGTAGAGTTTGGCGAAATAGAAGACAAATGCCGGCACGATCATGCGTTCCCACGCGGAATCGCAGCGCAGGCGCACCATCAGCGAGACCAGGTCACGCTGCTCGTCCTCGGCGCGGGCCACCAGCTCGGCCAGCGCATTCGGACCGTGCCAGATATCCGCATCGGTCAGCCAGACATACCTGGCCTCTGGCGCGGCCTTGTCGGCGGCGGCCAGACCTTCGGACTGCGCCCAGACCTTGCCACTCCAGCCGGCGGGCAGGTCGCGTGCCCCGATCACGGTCAGCGCGTCGCCCTTGCCGATGGACAGGGCCGCGGCACGCGCGATGTCCGCCGTGCCATCGGTACTGTGATCGTCCACCACCACCAGATGGAGCCGGCCGGCGTAGCGCTGGCTCAGCACACCGGTGACGGCGCGGCCAATCACGTCCGCTTCATTGCGGGCCGGGATCACGGTGACCACGGTGGGCCATTCGGCCGGGGCGGGAGAGGGCGTGGGCTTGCGCACGCGCCAGAAACCGGCGCGGGCGAAGACCAGCACGCACCAGACCACAAGGGTCAGCAGGGACAATCCAAACAGCATGGCGAATTATTTGACGAAGCGTCGTGCGAAGCGCGCCAGCTTGGGCACCGTGGTCGGACGCAGAAGCCGCGCATCATACCCCGCCATGCGCCGATCGTTCTCCGCCAGGCAGAGATCGATCATCGAGCCGGGCGTCAGCGAGTCGGCCAATGTTTCGGCGGCGTTCATCGGGAAGTTGGCATCCTGGGCGCCGCCATGCTCGTCCACTTCGATCTGGCGGGCCAGGCCGATCCGCTCTCGAATCAGGAACAGCCAGACGCGGAACACCTTGAAGGCGAACGCGGGGCGACGCCACCAGGGCAGGCTGGCGCGGTACCAGGCCACCCAGTTGACGAAGAACAGGATGTGGCGGCCTTCTTCCTGAATCACCGGTTCGAAGGTCTCGACGAGTTCGGCGGGGAAGAAGCCCGAATCCTTGGCGGCCGCGAACAGGCCGAAGGCGGCAAAGCTGTCGATGCACTCGCTGTAGCCGGTAACCAGCCAGCCCCATTCGATGTCGGACGGCGGCAGATATTCGGGCTCGGGTTCCAACTGGATGCCGTAGGCCTCGACCAGCTTGGCCAGCACCACCTTGTGCCGCGCTTCCTCGTCGCCATCCATTTCCAGCGCGCTGCGCAACAGCGGGTTGCGCTGAAGCCGGGCGAAGCTGTGCACGCGGATCGACGCGCGGCCTTCGGTCTGCACGGCGATGTCCCAGATCGGCAGCGAGGTCACGCGCTCAAGCGCTTCCGGCGAGAGCTTCGGCCACTCGATGACGGCGGGTTTGTAGGGGTTGTGGGTCTGCAGAAGCATGTTGCAGAACATGCGCAGATGCTCGGGGGACCCGGCACGCACCGGACCCTCTACCGGGTCGGTCCAGTTGCGCATCGCATGATCGGCCTGGTCGATGGCAGCTCGGGCAACCGTGGCGGCCACTTCGGCGGCACGCGCCGCCGGGCTCGGTGTGGTGCTGGCCGACTGTGATCCGGATTCGGGGATCAACGGGTCGGCGGTCATGCCATCCGCTTCGAAATCTCTCTTCATCGGCGCTCCGGGCAGGGGATTGCGGAGCCATTGTATCCAGCCGGAGCGATCAGCGCAGGATTGTGTCGTTCAAGGCAGTCGAAATCGATCCGGCGGGCCAAAGCCCGCCGGATCGTGACTGTCAATCGACCGCTAACGCGCGCGGTGTTCGTGCGCGGGCGGGTTCGGGCGAGTGCGCCAGTCCCGTGCGATGTCGGGGAAGACGTCGCACTCGCCACGCACGATGGCCTCGATCGTCGTGCAGACGCATTCGGTCCCCCGCGGGCCTACGCAGACGAGGCTGTGCGGATGCTCCGAATGGGGCGGGATGGCGTACACGTGCATGCCCTCGCGGTAGAGGGGATGCCGGGTGAGCCGCTCGTTCAGGATCTCGACGAAGCGGCGGGGGCTTACGGTGGGCTTGTCCATCGCTAGTTCGTCCTTTGAAGGAAACCCCGGCCCAGGCCGGGAGCGTTTGCAGGCGCGCAGGCTTAGTGGAGCGTTTGCGAGTCAGTGACTTCGCCGGCCGCGCGCGGCGTGTCCAACATGCTGTTGCCGGCAGCCCAGCAGGCCGCTTCCGCTTCGGCGTGCGAGGGGTAGTCGGCCGCGGCTTCGATCATGCTGTCGCATTCAGCGCCGCCGCACTTCTCTTCCACCACGATTCGCCACGTATAGCGTCCGGGAGGGTCTTCAAGCACATGCATGACCAGCGTGCGGCGGTGGTCGGTCAGGGTCATGGGATGGGTGGTGGGCATGGCGATTCTCCCTTGCCGACGGGCCATGACAGGAACGACAACCCGGCGGACTTTCAACATAGTCAGCGTCGCGGGGCATTGCCACCCCGAAATGATGCGGTGCGGCGTCGGCGGCCTTTCCTCGTATCTCCGGGCCTGCTATCTTGTCTGGCTTCGGTCTTGCGGGTCGACTATCCGGCCCACCCGAACCCAATCCGACATGCCAGTCTCGCCGCCGACCCTTACCGCCCGGATCTCCGCGCTGCTCGCCCATTTCGATACGGCCGTCCTGCCGCCCTGGACCGGCGCGGGATGGAGTCCGGCGATGCAACTGGCGCATGAGGCACTGGATGGCGCCACCGGCCAGCCGTTGCCGGACAAACGCTACCGGGCGATGGCGTGCGCGCGCCAGCTCTATGTCTTTGCGACGACTGGCAACCTGACGCATGCCGATACGCTGTTTGCAGCGCTGCAACGTCACTTCGGCGATGGAGCGGGCGGCTGGATCTACAGCATCGACGCCGACGGCCAGCCGCTCGATACGACGCGAGATCTCTATACCCACGCCTTCGTGGTCTTCGCCTGCGCGCATTACCACCGCGCTGGCGGCAGCGCAGCGGCGCTGGACCTGCTGCGTCGCACAGTCGATGTCATCGAAAGCCGCTTTGCCGATGGCAGCGGGCTATATCACGCGGCCCTGGCCGAGGATTTCACGTCCAATGGCAGTGGCGTGCTGCAGAACCCGGTCATGCACCTGACCGAAGCCTATCTGGCCGCGCTGGAAGCCACTGGCGACACATGGTTCGCCAACCGGCTCCGTGACCTGGCCGATGCGGTGCACGCACGCTTTGTCGATGCCGCCGATGGATGCGTGGCCGAACTGCCACAGGGTAGCGCCGGCAATCGGATCGAGCCGGGACATCAATTCGAGTGGTATTCGCTGGTCATGACGGCCCCGGCATTGTTCGCCGATGCGGCACTGTCATCGGCATTGCGCCGGGCGTTCGATTTCGCGCGCAGCCACGGCGTGGCGGCCGACACGCTGGGTGTCTGCGCGGCGCTGGATGGGGCGGGGGGCGTACTGGATGCCACCGAGCGCATCTGGGCACAGACCGAATTCGCCCGGGCGCTGGCGGTCAAGGCATCCGTCGATCATGACGGCGAAGCGTTGAATACGCTCGCGGTCTGGACTGACCGCTTCCGCACGCGCTTTCTCCACGTTGGTGGCTGGCACGAATGCCTGGCGCCCGATGGTGTGGTCGTGCGGGCGGAGATGCCTTCCACCACGCCTTATCACCTGCTGACCGCCTATCAGGCGCTTGGCGCGTTGCCAGGCTAAGCAGACATCAATCGACCCGCGCGGCGCGCAGGTCGCTCTTGCGAATCAGTTGCAGCAGCGTATCGGCCGGCTCGGTGAGCCGGCGTGCGGCCAGCGTGATGAACTCCACGTCCGGCAGTGCTGGCAGGGCATCGAAATTGACCGGTGGCACCAGACCGCCGCCGGTCAGATTCTCGGCCCGCACGGTGATGCCGAGCCCGCCGCGCGCCGCTGCGATGCATCCGGAATGGCTGCTGCTGGTGCACACGACGCGCCAGCGCCAGCCATTCTTGGCCAGCGTATCCAGCACCACGGAGCGCGTCACGCTCGGTTCGTTCACGAGGATCAGCGGTAGAGGTTGACGCACATCCACAACCGTACCGGGTCGCGCCAGCCATTCGAGCCGGCCACGGAAAAGGGGCACGCCGCGGCGCTCACCTTCGCGCCGCTTGCCGACAATGAGGTCCAGCGTGCCCGCTTCCATCCACTCGTACAGCTTGCTGGTCATGCCGATGGTGATCTCGAGCTCCACGTCCGGGTGCGTGGCGCGGAATGCGGCCAGCACATTTGGCAGAGGACCCTGCGCCAGGTCTTCGGAGGTGCCAAGGCGCACGCGGCCCTGCAGGCGCGGTCCGCTGAACTGGGATTCGGCACGGGCCAGGGATTCGAGAATCAGCCGGGCATGAACGAGCAGGGCTTCACCATCGGGTGTCAGCGCCAGCGAGTGGGTATCGCGCACAAACAGCCGCCGGTTCACGCTGCCTTCGAGCCGCCGGATATGGTCGCTGACCGACGATTGCGACAGGCCAAGCTGACGCCCCGCGTCGGTAAAGCTGCGCGCGGTGGCCACGGTCGCGAAAGTCTGGATCCAAACGGGATTGAGCATCGACGCATTGTCATCGGCAAATCCGATTGCAGTCAACAAAGCCAGAGGGGTTCCCGATGGGGTGTCCGCTAGGTACCATGCTCGAACGTCTCCGGGATTACCCGGAGTGACGCCGCCCCATCAAGAATTTCCTATGCGTACCGCCTCTGCTTCCGCCACCGATCAGGCCTTCTCCCAGAAGGCCATGCTGTGGATCGTCTTCGCCGGCTTTTTCATGCAGACGCTGGACACCACTATCGTCAACACCGCGTTGCCCGCAATGGCGCGCAGCCTGGGCGAGAAACCGCTCGATCTCAAGCCTGTGGTGGTGGCCTACACGCTGACCATGGCGATGCTGACCCCGGCGTCTGGCTGGCTGGCCGACAGGTTCGGCACAAGGCGCGTCTACTTCAGCGCGATCCTGATCTTCGTGATTGGCTCGGTGTTCTGCGCCACGGCGCACACGCTGACCCAACTGGTGATCGCGCGGGTGCTGCAGGGCATTGGCGGATCGATGCTGTTGCCGATCGGCAGGCTCGCGGTGCTGCGCAACATACCCGGTGAGCAGTACATTGCCGCACTGGCCTTTGTCTCCATCGCGGGGCAGGTCGGGCCGATCTTTGGCCCGGTGCTCGGCGGATGGCTGGTGCAGAGCGCGTCGTGGCACTGGATTTTCCTGATCAATGTCCCGGTGGGGCTGGTCGGCCTGTTCGCCGTGCATCGTTACCTGCCGGCTGGCGAAGTGGATGCCGCGCCGCCGTTCGACTGGATAGGCTGTGGCCTGCTGTCGCTGTGCATGGTCACGTTCTCGCTCGCGCTTGAGCGTGGTTCGGTCAGTAGCCTGAGCGCCGCGCTGATGGCCGCAAGCATTGCCAGCGCGCTGCTCTACATTCCGCATGCGCGTCGCCATCGCACGCCGCTGTTCCGTCTCGCGCTGTTTCGGGAGCCCAACTTCACCGTGGGGCTGGTCGGCAACCTGGTCTGCCGCATTGGCTCGGGCGCCGTGCCGTTCCTGCTGCCGCTGCTGTTTCAGCTTCAGCTTGGCTACTCCCCGTTTCATTCGGGCCTGATGTTGTTGCCGGTAGCCATTTCCGGGACCATCTCGAAGCGCTGGATCGTGCCGCTGGTGAATCGCTTCGGCTACGACATATTCCTGCTCGTCAATACGGTGATCGTCGGGGCTTCGATCGCTTCGTTCGCGGCGATCTCGCCGGGCTGGCCGCTCGGGCTGTCGATCGTGCAGCTGGCGATTTTCGGTGCCGCCAACTCCATGCAGTTTGCCGCGATGAACGGCGTCACACTCAAGGGTTTGTCGCGTGAAGACGCAGGCAGCGGCAACAGCCTGTTTTCGATGGTGCAGATGCTCGCGATCGGCCTCGGCGTGACCATTGGCGGTGGACTCGTGAGTCTGTTCTCGGCCAAGCTTGGCGTGGCTGCTCCGGCCTATCGGCTGGCCTTCCTCAGTGTGGGCGTGATCACGCTGGCGTCCGCCATGGTGTTCCGGCGGCTCGATGCGGACCTGCTGAACCCGAAGCGGACTGCGGTGGAGGCGCGGTAGGGGACATCACGGCCGCGGTAAGCGCACGGCCGGGCCGCTCATTCATCGACGGAGATGACCAGCACACCCCGTTCCGACAGCGCGGGGCGGAGATCGTGCTGGAGGAACACGGACTTGCTGGTGTGCCGTGGTGCCGCCAGGAACAGTCCATTGTGGGCGTCGCTGAACACTGCTAGCACTTTGTAAGTGCCATTAGATGCTCAGTCTTCCTCGACGCCAGCCTCCCGCAGCATCCGCTCGCACTCATCGAGCATGTCGTGCGCGAATGCGGACTGGTAGTTCGGATCGAGGGCTTCCATCATCTCGTGCGAGGCGTAGAGGCCGGCTTCACGCGACAGCGTTTCGGCCAATTGCCGGGCGAGTTGATCGCTCAGGTCGGACAGCACACGCCGCTCCGACAGTGCCAGCTGCAGTTTCGAGCGCGACAGCCAGTTGCCCGCGAGCGTGGCGCCCTGGCCCTCGGTCATCCACTGGCCGTGTTCGTAGAAGGCTGACAGCCGTTCGGCGGTCAGCGCGAACATCAGGGCCTTGCGGGTGTTGAAGTCGATGCGGGGCAGGGGAGCGGCGGGGATCATGCGTGGATATCGGGGGTGGGGCACAAGAGGCGGATGAAGGACGGCCGCCATGTTAGCGCGGCAATCGTCGCGGCACTCACACAAAGCGCTCCTGCAGCCACTGGCCGATATCGACAATTTCCTCGATGCAGACCGAATGCGGCATCCGGTAGGTCAGCCATGTGACCGGATGACCCGCGGCGGCCACCCAGTCGCGCGCGCGGGTCCCAAGCATCAGCGGCACGACATCGTCCTCGGTGCCGTGGGCGGCGAGGATTGGCGTGGCGGCGTTGGCCGGTGCGGCCTCGGACGCGATCAGGTCGGTCGAGGGGATGTATGTCGACAGCGCAATCACTCCGGCGAGCGCTTCGGGATGGGTCAGGGCCGTGGTGTACGCGATCGCGCCACCTTGCGAGAACCCCGCCAGGACGATGCGGTTGGTTGGCACGCCGCGCGCGTTCTCGCGTGCGATAAGCGCGCGGATGGCATCGCGGGATTGCAGGATGCCCCGTTCATCGGCACGGCGACCCGCTTCATCTAGCGAGTAGATGTCATACCAGGCCGGCATGACGTAGCCGCCGTTGCAGGTCACGGGTATCGCCGGGGCGTTCGGGAAGATGAACCGGATGGCCAGGGTTTCGGGCAATCCGAGTTCCGGGACAACCGGAACGAAGTCGCTGCCATCGGCACCCAGCCCGTGCATCCAGATCACGGAGAACGCCGGGTTCGGCGCGGTTTCAATTTCGATGGCGGGCAGCGGTTCGCTCATGGCCGGTTCCAGTGCAACAGCACGAAGCTAGGGAAGGCGGCCAGTATCGCACAGGCCCGAACGAGCCCATGCGGGTGTTGCCACGCCAGCGCGGCGTCAGGCGGCAGAGGGCACGATTGGCACCGTGGTCAGGCCCGGTGCGGCACGTGCGGGTGCAGCGGCGGCGTCCGTGCCCGTATGGGTGATCGCATAGCGTCGGTCGGCCACACCCTCCACGCCGCTCGTTCCCACTTCTTCCAGGAAAGCGATCATGTTCCGGTAGTAGTCGACTTGCATCTGCGCTTCCAGCAGGCGGCGTTCTGCCTGGAAAAGCGTCAGCCTCATGTCTTGCAGTTCCTTCTCGGCGATTTTCTCGGGCGTCGGCGGACTGAACAAGTTTGCAAGCGAACGCATGGCATTTACCTCCAGGGGCTGTCTACGGCGGTGAGTCGTGAACGGATGTGAGCGCCATTGCGGTCAAATATAGACGATCCGGCGCAAGGTACACGATGGGTCACCATGGTTCATGTGGGGTCGACCACAAGAATGATTGCGGTACGCCGCACGCAGGAGTAGATTGTTTGCCCATTGGCCGGGATGCCGCGAACTGCGCGTCCCGGCTTTGTCGTTTCTGGGGCAATGGGCCGGGCGATTCCACCGATTGTGGCGGAGGTGCCACTGCCGGTCTCCGACGCGATCCGCGCCGTCAAATCCTGCCATCGGCAAAAAAACGACACCCCGTCTGCCGCACGCAACATCGGTCAATTGCAGGCATTTCTCCCGCATGACAGCGGCATGACGCGCCGATGACCAAATGATGGCGGGAACGCCTCGCCTGATTGTTTTTGTCCCGGTTTTGTCTTTTCTCGTCCCACTCTTTCGGAGGGGTAAAGGTTACTTTGCTGGATCCGTTAGTCCATCGATAGCCCCGGACAACGCGGGGCACGAAAGAGGAGCGGAGAAAGATGGCGTGGGATAACTTGAGCATGCGCATCCGGCTGGGCGCGGCATTTGGGGTGGTGGTGGTGCTGGTGGCGGTCATGATGACGCTGGCATTGGGCCAGATCGCCGATGGGGACACGCGAGGCTGGCTCTATGGGCTGGGCACGGCCGTGGCGGTGTTCAGCGTCGTGTGCTGGGCCCGTCTGGCCAGTGCGATCGAGGCGCCGCTGAAAGAGGCTGAATTCATCGCGGAGACGGTGGCTGCCGGCGATCTGAGCAAGGACTTCGAAACCGAGCGCGGTGGCGACTTCGGTCGTCTGCTCGGCGGCCTGGGAGAGATGGAAGACATGCTGACCGACCTGGTCACGCGCATCAAGTCCGCCAGCGATTCGATTTCTTCGGCATCGCAGCAAATCGCCGTGGGCAATACCGATCTGTCGCAGCGGACCGAGGAGCAGGCGGCCACGCTGCAGGAAACCGCGTCGAGCATGGGCGAACTGACTGCGATGGTCCGGCAGAACACTGACCGCGCGCGCACCGCCAACGGGCTTGCGGCTTCGGCGTCCGGCATCGCCGAGCGCGGTGGCGCGATCGTCGGCAATGTCGTGGAAACGATGGATGCCATCAGCGTCAGTTCGCGCAAGGTGACGGACATCATTGCCGTCATCGAGGGCATTGCATTCCAGACCAATATCCTGGCCCTGAATGCCGCCGTGGAAGCAGCGCGCGCGGGCGAGCAGGGTCGCGGCTTCGCCGTGGTGGCTGGCGAAGTGCGCACGCTGGCCCAGCGCAGTGCCGCGGCTGCCAAGGAGATCAACGTGCTGATCAACGACTCGGCGCGTCAGGTGGAAAGCGGTTCGGCGCTGGTCGGCCAGGCGGGGCAGACCATGGAGGAAATTGTCCAGGCGGTGCGTCGGGTGACGCAGATCCTTGGCGAGATCGCGACGGCTTCCGAGCATCAGAGCGACGGCATCGAGCAGGTGAATGTAGCCGTGACCCAGATGGACGATGTGACGCAGCAGAACGCCGCCCTGGTCGAACAGGCGGCTGCGGCTTCGTCGGCGCTGGCCGAGCAGGCGCAGGAGCTTCAGAAGGTGGTGGGCGAGTTCAAGCTGTAGCCTGTCGCTGATCGCCGTCAGAGCTTCCCGCTCTTCAGATAGGCGATCACTGGCGCCCAGAAACGGGTCATGTAGGGGGGCTCGATCGCCGCGTCATGCGGAAGGTCCTCGAAGGCTTCCAGCCGCCGGGGCCCGTGTGCGGCCCGCGCCAGGCACTCGGCATCCCGGAACGGGATCGTCTCATCCCGCTTGCTGTGCAGCAGCAGGATGGGCATGGTCAGATTCCGGATTTGCCGGATGTTATTCCATGGGTCCGGCAACATCCAGGCGAGCCAGCGCGGCACCCGGCCAGTGACGACTGCGGCGGCACGCGCCGAGCGGAATCCGGCGCCGATGACCATGCCGTCAGGTGCCGGCGCCAGATCGCCCACGACATCCAGCAATACGCCGCTACCGAGCGAATGCGCCATGACGTAGTGCCGCGACGCCTGCGGCGTAACGGCGCGGAACTGGGCATAGGCAGCCAGGGCGTCCTGGTGCAGGTGGCGAACGGAAGGCCGGCCCGTGCTGGCGCCATAGCCGCTGTAATCGAAGACGAAGGAACTGATGCCCGCGGCGTGCAATAGCGCCTGGACGGGTGCCCAGTCGGCCAGGCATTCCTCGTCACCATGAAATACGGACAGTGCGGGCGCGTCGGGTGAGGCCGCGACGTATGAGCCGCGCAGCAGGCGGTCGCCGCTTGCGAATGCAAACTGACGCGATGCAACGCCGAAATCGTCTGGCCTTGCCGTGCCGCCCGAGGCCGGAACGAACGCTTCACGTTCGATTGCGCGAAACATTATTAGCCGTCCGACGCCGGCCAGCAGCGCCACGCCAGCCAGCCCTGCGGCGCCAACCAGCCAGCGCCGGTACGGATTGGGGGCGGGGGACGCTTTGGGGGGCGGCATTGCGATGCTCGACTGTCGGCAGGGGTGAGTAACCCTAACACCTGCAAGGCCCGTCGGGAAAGCATCGGCAGGCTTCAGAAGAGGACTTACCTCAACTTTATCTCGTAAAATCAATTACTTATCTTCGTGATTGATGATTTCGATCGGGGCAATAGAAAAGTTTTTGAGTGGCGTCCCAAGTTTCTGCTTGCTTATCTATCTATAGGTAGATAGCATTCACGCCATGGACGAACACGTTGCAGCGCAAACAACCACCGCAGCGGGCAATCCAAGCAACACCAGACAGTGACGCAGTACCGGAAACGGTTCTTTTTTTAAGTCTTTGAATCTATCTAGTAGTAGATAGCAATCAGCAAAGAAGACGAAGAAGAGCGCCGCGAATTTGCAGACAGACTTCGGCCCCGCAATCCACAACCTGAACCGGATTGCCCGGCCCCTTGAAGAAGGAGAGCATCATGAACGCCAAGACCATCCTGACCGCCGCCGCCCTTGCCGCCGCTTTCGTGACGGGCGCCGCCCAAGCCTCCACCTCGCACGGCGAGGTCTACGGTTATACGTATCGCGTGAACGACCAGCGCAGCGCCTTTACCGATGGCGCCCGCCAAGGCAAGTTCGACAGCTTTAGCGAAGGCGCTCGCATCAGCAATCGCGACGGCTTTACCGAAGGCGCGCATATCGGCAACCGTGACGCCTATACGGATGGCGCCCGCATCAGCAACCGGGACGGCCTGACGGCCAGCATCAGCAACCGTGATGGCCTGGTGGAACGCACCATCGACCCGTATCTGGATGGCGCGCGTTTCGTAGCCGGCCTTGACCGCAGTGGCGTTTCCGCCAGCCCGGCTCGCAAGGCCGATCCGTATCTGGACGGCGCCCGTGGCAATGAAGCACGCAACCCGTACTTCGACGGTGCCCGGACCCCGGACGTCTACACCGACGGCGCCCTTGCCTGACCAGTGCCATGGCCGCCCCGACCGGGCGGTTGTCGGCTGAAGCCCGGCGCCCTCGACAGGGCGCCGGGCTTTCATGGTGCGATACGCACGCTAAGATGAAATCGTCCGGGCCGAATGCCCGGATTCCCGGCGGCCGGAAAGTGGCGTGGTTTTGCAATCGCCACCTCCGTCGCGGGTTCCCGGCCTGAATGGCCGCTGGTTGGCTCCGGGAAAGTCCCGGTTGTGTATCTATCTTCGTGTAGATAAAGTGGCGACCATGAAAACGCAACCTGTCCGCGAGCAACTGCTCGAACACACGCTGATCCTGATCCGCCAACGCGGATGCAACGGCTTCAGCTATCGCGACCTGGCCGAGCTGGTGGGCGTCAAGACCTCCAGCATTCATTACTACTTCCCGTCGAAGGACGATCTGATCCTGGAAGCGGTCAAGGAGTACAGCCGGCGGATTAGCGAGCGGCTTGCTGGCATCAGCGCCGACCTGCCCGTGCTGGACCAGGCGCGTCAGTACCTGGAGCCGTTGCGCCAGACCTGCGGGTCGAACCAGATTTGTCTGGCGGGGATGCTGTCGACCGAGATCCTGAGCCTGCCGGAGTCGGTGCACTCGGTGCTCAAGGACTTCTATCACGTCAACGAAAACTGGCTGGCGAAGCTGCTTGAGCGCGGCCAGAAAGAGCGTGACACGCCGTACCCAGTGCCGCCCGCCATGCTGGCGCAGGTGATCTACGGGGCGCTGCAGAGCGGTCTGATTGCCGCGCGCCTGTTCGGCACCCAGGACCGTCTGGAATCGGCGGCCGAAACGCTGCTTGGCGCGCTGTGCAACAAGCGCGCCGCGGCGCTGCTCGAAGCGCACGCCTGAGTCGCGTACCGAACTATCCGCAGGACACATCATCCGCCGGAGGGCATCAGCCGTCCGGCGGTATTTTTTTGTCCTGCTTCCAGGCGGCCACTGTGTCGCACAGCCACCGTGGGTCGTCGTGCGGCAGGTCATGTCCTGCCCATGGATGACGGATATGACTGACGCCATCCGAGCGCCACGCTGCCGCCAGGTGCGCCGAGCAGGCCGGGTTGACCAGCCGGTCGGCATCGGATGAGAGGATCAGCGTTGGACATGCCGGCGCGGCGGTCATGGCGCGAAATCGTGCGGCGGCCAGCAGCTGCAGCCATGCCGCCTTGCGCGAGACCGGCGCGCTTTGTGCGATCTCGACCCAGCCGGCGATGTCGGCGTCGCGGGTATCGAGCCGCTCGCAGGTGAGCCGGTGCACGGTCCGTTCGCAGCGCACGCGATCTTGCCAGTGGTGGGCCATGCCGAGCAGCGCTGGCCAGTTCAGCGGCTGCAGGCGCTCCGTTATCGCGCTGAAGGGCCTCATGCTCGTATTGATCAGCACCAGCCCCGCCACGTCGTCGGGCCACGCCTGAACCCATCGGGTTGCCACCATCGCTCCGAGCGACATCGCCAGCACGTGCCATGGTCCCGGCACGCCCGATGCATGCGCCGCGGCCCGTACCGCCTCCATCATGCCGTCGACGCTGGCCGGCACCGTGGCGTCGCGCGCCGTGCCGTTGCCGGGCAGGTCGATCAGCAGCGGCTGCCCAAGCCCGCGCGATGTCCATAGCGCCGGCAGGTTGCCCCAATGGCGTGATTCACGGGTCAGGCCGCGCAGGAAGATCCAGGCGCTCATGGCATGGGCGGTCCATATTGCCAGTGCGCGCGCGCCTGCTCCAGCAGGTGATCCCGCTGCGCTCCGTTCGGCAGCCAGCGATTGGGCGCCACGGCTACCCGGCCGAGAAAGTCGAACAGGCTTACATGCCGGCGCAGGACCCGCGCAGTGCGGTGTGCCTTGATGGGATTGAAAATGCCGGCACGAGAGAAAATCTGACGCGGATTCTTCTTGATCCACAGCCACGAGCCCAGTTCGAGCGTCATCGGCAGGAACAGGTTCTGCGGCGGCGCGCGGTCATACGCGAAGTCCCACAGATCGCCGTGCAGCAGGTACTGATGGCTCTGCGGCTCGAATGCGTAGCCGTGATGTGGATGGGCCTGTTCGAACATGGTCTTGAGCAGGTACATCTCGGGGAAGTGGGACATTGGTGCGTGCGTGCGCGCGTACGGGAACCAGATGCTGTCGCGCCAGCCGTAGCCCGAATGACAATCGACGGCGAAGCTCAGCGGGCGCGGCAGCAGTTCGGTTTCCACCACGTGAAGCATCGCGCGGCTTTCCGCTTCCATTGGCGCGCCCGCCCGGCCGCGATACCACGGTAGCCAGGCGCCGATACGCTGCCCACCGGCCAGGAACGGCACGGCGGCATCGGCATCCTGCGGCGCATTGCGCATCAGATCGACACCATTCGGATTGGCGCGCGTTGCCGCATACATCCCGCCTGGATTGACGATCGGCATGAAGACCAGCCGCACCGTCTGCAACTGGCGATGTAGCAGGTCGTCCCAGGCAAGACGGCACAGCAGTGAGCGCATGTAATCGAGCACAAGCTGCGTGCCGATGCGTTCCAGACCGTGAATGCCGCCGAAGATGCCAATGGCCGGGGCGTCTGGTGCGTCGGTGCCCAGACTGGCCACGTGCACGGCAAACGAGTGGCCTTGCACGGTCACCTCGCAGGCGATTTTCGAACGAAACCATGGCGCGCCGAGTTCCAGCAGCGCGAGTAGCTGGTCGTACTCGGGAAAGCTGGAGCGGCCCGGGTCGGTCATCGATGGGAGGCGTTTGGGGCGGAGGGCGCTTGGAAGACGGGCGGATCAGTTCAATATAGGCGCTGGCGGCGGCACTTCGCAATGGCGCCCGGAGGCGGCGCCGGGCAGCACCAGGCTGTCCAGCAGCGCGCTGAGCAGCCGTGTCTCGCGCCGGCTGTTGAGGCAGTACAGGTATTCGTGGATCACCGGCGCGCGGCTGGCGAACGGCACCACCGTCAAGGCCGGGTCGCGTGGCACTTCACCCATCGGCATCACGCTTGCGCCAAGGTTGTGGCGGATGGCCTCGCAGATGGCCTCGCGGCTCCCGATCACGGTGTGCGCCGGCAGTTCCTCTCCGACGGCACGGAGCGCGCTTTCCGTGGCCTCTCGCGTCATCGAGCCCTGTTCGCGCACGAGCAGGTGACAGGCGGCGAGTTCGGAAACTTCCACGCGCGGCCTGCGCGCGAACGGGTGCGCGGGATGCGTTACCAGCACCATCGGGTCCGCTGCCAGCCTGACTCGGTGCAGGCGATCGTCATTGACCGCATGCGACGACACGGCGGCATCGATGCGGTACTCGAAAAGCGCATCGAGCATTTGCCGGGAGTTGCCGATCTGGATGCTGACGCCGATGGCCGGAAAACGCTGCCGGAATGCCGCCACGCTGCGCAGGATGTAATAGGGGCCGGTTGCGCCGATCCGCAGGTTGCCCATACGGAGATTTCCGGCATTGCGCAGCAGGAAGTCGGCATTGCTCTCCTGCTGCACGATCTGCTCGGCCAGCGGCATCAGCGCGACGCCGGTATCGCTCAGGTCCACGCGGCTGGCTCGGCGATGAAACAACTCCACGCCGTAGAGCTCCTCGAGCTGGCGGATGCGCCCCGTGACCGTGGGCTGGCTGACTCGCAACTGGCGAGCGGCGGTGGTGATGCTGCCTTGTCGCGCCACCTCGTAGAAGGTCATCAGCAGATCGCCAAGCATGGGGTTCCAAGCGGAAACGGGAGAGCTGCCGACTATAAGGCGGAAATATGACAGCGTGACGAAGGCCTGTGTGTGGCCAATTCGGTGCCGGGGTGGGGCTGGCCATCATGCTGCTTCATGGCGCGACGGAGGTGATGACAGCGCCGACGCCGAGGGGGATCGTTACTTCAACATGGAGTCGGGCCCGGGGATGCCGTGGGCATCCCGCGGATGGGCGATTACCTGGCTGCGCGGCTCACCGGCCCGGCAACTGCGAGGCTGCCGGGCCGGCTGCCATGAGCTGTTGTCAGGCGCCCATGGCCGGGTCGGAGACGGTATGCGTGCCGTTCTCCAGCCGGCCAGCGAAGCGGCGCATGAAACCACCCTGCTGCGTGGTGACCGTGAAGTCGTACCAATTGCCTTGCGACCCCACGGGCCAGTGCTGATCGACCTCCTTGCCGGCCGGGACCTCGAACGTCCAGGGGCCGTCGTTCCGATAGGCGTTTGGCTTGACCGTGAACGTGCACGTTGCGCTGCCACGGTTGATCAGCGTGAGCCAGACCTGGGCGTTGGCCTCGTCGTAGCACACGCGAATCTCGGGCGCGGCACCGCCGCCGGCAGCCTTCTGCGCGCTGATATCGCCGACGAACGCGCGGTGATAGCCATTCGGGCCAAGCACCCAAAGGTCGTAGCGACCACTGTCGCGGCTCACGTCGAGCTTCGCGTCGTAGGACTTGCCCGCCTCGATCGCATAGCGGCGCGGCACATCGCCCAGATGCAGGCGGTCGTACACGTGGAATACCGCGGCCTGGGTGCCGTCGTTCTTGAAACGCAGCCAGACCGTGTTCGTGGACGGGTCCTCGAAGCCGCTGGTATGCAGCGTGTAGGGCAGCGCGCGCGACGGGCGCGTGCCACTCTTCTGGATGGGCATCGACTGGGCGGCAACCGTCGGCGCGGGAATCTGCGCCTTGGCATCCTGCGCGGCACGCAGCGTGTCGGCATCGGTCTTCTGCAGCGGCGTGAAGGCCAGGGCCGTGTTGCTATTCGGGTTGACGAAGTCGAACGCCGACATCAGATCACCCATGATCGCGCGGCGGTAGGCACTGATGTTGGTTTCCGCCACGCCGAAGCGCTGTTCGAGGAAGCGCAGGATCGAGGTGTGATCGAAGGCCTGGGAGTTGACCCAGCCACCACGGCTCCACGGCGACACGACGTACATCGGCACGCGCGGGCCGGGACCAAACGGCGTCTTGTCGACGCTGTAGTACTCGGTCGATGCATCCATCGTCGTGTAGCCGACGGGATTGCCCGTGGCATCGAGCGCGGGGGCGCACGGCGGCGGCACGTGGTCGAAGAAGCCGTCGTTCTCGTCGAAGTTGATCAGCAGGACAGTGCGGCTCCAGATCGCGGGGTTGGCCGTCAGCGCGTCGAGCAACTGCTGCGTGTACCACGCGCCCTGCACCGGGCTCGACGGCCCCGGGTGTTCCGAGTAGGTTGCTGGCGCGACGATCCACGATACCTGCGGCAGCGTGCCGGCGGCGATGTCATCGCGCAGTGCCTGCAGGAAGCCGCCATCGGGCATGGTGTTGCCGATGCCCTTGAAGAGCGGGTTCACCGTGTCGTTGGCCGGCGTGTACGGCGTATAGGGCGAGCCGTTGGCGGTATTGCCCAGCGCCGCGTTGGCCGCGCGGTATTGCTTGAACCCAGCCAGCGGATTGTCGGTGAAGTTGTCCGGCATGTTCTGGTAGACCTTCCAGGTCACGCCGGCAGCCTGCAGGCGTTCCGGATAGGTGGTCCAGGTGTAGTTGATGCCGGTGGCGTCGAGCGAGTCGCCGCTATTGTCGATCACCGGGCCGCCGTTCTTGCCGAACGGATCATTGGTGCCGGTCCACTGGAACAGCCGGTTCGTGTTGGTGCCACCGTGGAAGCCGCAGTGGTAGGCGTCGCAGAGCGTGAATGCATTGGCGAGCGCGTACTGGAAGCCCAGTTCCTGCTCGGTGTAGTAGCCCATCGACTGGGTCTTCTTGGCGGTGGGCCACGCGCTCATGCGGCCGAGGTCCCACGCGGCCTGCGCGTCGGGCTGGCTGTGAGGCGTGCCGCTCACGCGCTGGGCGTTGCCGGCGGTCTGGTCCAGGTGATACGGCAGCACCACGCGGTTGATGTTGTTGCTGGCGTAGGTCTGCTGGAAGGCGTTGCGGCCGCCCGGCAGCGGGATCGGGAAGCGGTCGCTGAAGCCGCGCACGCCGTTCATGGTGCCGAAGTAGTGATCGAACGAGCGGTTCTCCTGCGTCAGGATCACAACGTATTCGACGTCGCGGATCGATTTGGTGGCGTTGTTGGCCGGAATGGCCAGCGCGCGGCGGATGGCCGGCGGGAATGCGGCAAGCGCGGCGGTGGCGGCGGCACTGCTGCCGGCCATCTTCAGGAAATTGCGTCGGCTGCTGGAGTTCATAGCGGTTCTGCCCTGGTCAAGCGTGTCGTTGTTGGTAGCGTCCGTCGGTGCTCAGGGCGCGCATTTCATGAGCGGCTTGGCGGAATCGGGAGTGTCGCCGCCGGGTGTCGTGCCGCCGGGCGTGGTGCTGGTGGGTGGCGTGGTGCCGGAGTTGCCAGTGCTGCCGTCGCCATCGCCGCCACAGGCGGCAAGGGTCGCACACAGCAGCAGGGCCGCCAGGCACCCGCGGGTGCGGGCCCGGGTGATGGTGCGGATTGCGTCGATCATGGTCGGTGTCTCGTGCGGGGTATGGCCGGCCGCTGCTGTCTTGCAGCGGCGCGTCGCGTGACTCGCGATGCGCTTCGCAGCGTAAGCAGCCAGGTTGTCCTCGCAGTGACATCGGGCCCAAGAATTCCGATGACGGCATCGGTCTTTTTTGCGCTTTGGGCCAGTCGGGCAAGCTGTCAAATTATCTGAATCATCAGAATATTGTGCTGCGATGCACCAAACCGTGTGCTATGGTTTTAGACGCTTCCCTCGAATTTTGACGCAGCGGCGCGGCTTTCAACTTGGCGATGTTTCCCTGAAAGCCGCGCCAGTCCTGGGCTGCAGGGAGGTGGCACCCGTGCTGGACGCGTCTGACCCCATTCTTGTTGCGGGTGCAACAAGCCGTGACCTTGCTTGTGATCAGGGCTTCCCGCCCCCAGTCTGGTAACTGAGCAGGGCGCTTGGAGGAGTTGCATCATGAACAACCAACCCGACTATGTCTGGCACTACACGGTGGGCACGCCACTGGCCGCGATCGCGCGCGCCGGGCGTCTCGTGCCGGCTGCCGCATTGATGCGGGAGCCGCGCCTGGGCAAGCAGGAGATTCTCTGGTTCTCACGCAACCAGCAGTGGGACCCGTCGGCGAGCAAGGACGACGGGCTGGGTCAGGCGCGCCACACGTTGACGCGCGGGGCGTTGCATACCCGATTTGGTCTTTACCGATTTGGCCTGTCGGCGCTGGACGTGCGCCTGGTACCGTGGCCGACCGTCACGCGTGTGGCGGAAATCGACGTGCCCGAGGCCATGACGATGGTGGCCAACGGACTGCGCTGCGGCGCGGCGCCGACCGACTGGCTTGGCACGCTGATGCCGATTCCCTTGTCGGATCTCCGTTTCGAGGCCTGGACCGGCGCGATCTGGGCGCGGGCCGATCTGAACGAAATCGCCGCCCAACTCGCGTAGCGGGCGGGCGCTCCAGTTCCGGCAATCAGCGGCTCAGCCCACGCGCGCTGATCGGCCAGATACATTCCACCACGCCGGCCCGGACGCCGATGATCTCGTCATAAAGATTCAGGGTCGGGTCGCAATGGCCCGGCACCAGCATGACGCGGCTGCCCAGTGCGGGCAACGCCTCGGGGGTGTCGGCGCGGCGCGGCTTCACAATGCCGTGCTCGTCGTTGGCCGCCACGTAGTCGAGCGTCGTCGACGCCGCGCCATCGGCCCAGATCCACGGCAGCCCGGAATCGACTGCCATCGACTTCAGTCCCGCATCCAGGATCACGCGGTCTCCCGCCGCCACGCTCATGACCGTGGTGGCGATGAACAGGCTATGTTCGAAGCGCAGCGTGCCCGTGTAGGCATTGCTGCCGTAGTCCGCGTCCATGAATACGTAGGAGCCTGGCTGGATTTCGGTATAGACCCCACTGGTCAGGTCGAACTCCACGCTGCCGCTGCCGCCGCCTGTCACCACGTCACAGCGCACGCCGACTGCGGCGAGGCGCGCGATGACACTACCGGTGCGCTCGGCAGCCCGTGCGGCGGCGTCACGACGCTCGGCCCAGCCGCGCAGATGCTGGACGCCTCCGTGATATGCCTGCAGGCCCCGAAATTTCAGTGGCGCGTGTTTCGCGATGCGCTCCGCGAGCCGCAGCGCCTCGGATGCATCCCGCACACCGCAGCGACCCTGGCCGACATCGATCTCGACGAAGACATCGACCGTGCTGCCTGCCACCGAGGCAGCACTGGCCAGCGCGTCGATCTGCGCGACGTCGTCGACGCACACGCTCATGCGCGCATGCCGGGCCATTTCGGCCAGCAGCGCCGCCTTGGCCGGGCTGGCGAGTTCATTGCTGATGTGGATGTCGTGGATGCCGGAGCGCGCGAACGGCACGGCCTCACTGACCTTCTGGCAGCAGATGCCCACTGCGCCCTCGGCGATCTGCGCGACCGAAACATCCGGGCACTTATGTGCCTTGGCGTGGGGACGCAGCTTGACGCCGGCCATGTCGGCCGCGGTCTGCATCCGGCTGATGTTGCGGGCGAAGACATCCAGGTCGACAACGAGCGAAGGCGTGTCGATGGCGTCTACGGGCTGGCCGGTACGCGCGGCGGGAGGCAGGTCGAAGGCGATGGACATGGCGAGATGGCGGTTGACTGGGGAGCAGGACCGGCGATACGAACCACACGATGCGCGAGACAGCGTAGCACGGTCCGCGATACCGCCGCCCGGGAGTGCTGAAAAAGCCTCTCGCAAGCCCCGCATTTGATCTATCGCAAATGAAGATCATGGATAGGCTCAAGCTTCAGGCGAGGGCGTCGTTAAGGCGGGCTTGCACCCTTATCTGTTGAGCCCCATGAATAACCTGAGCATCCGCCACGGCCTGCTGGCGACCCTGGTGATTTTCGGCCTGATGATCGTGTTTGGCGCGGCGTTGGGCGTGACCCAGTTGTACGCAGCCAGTGAGTCCGCGGAGGACATGCATCAGGTATCGGCGCGTGTGCAGTTGCTTAACAGCGCCTACAAGGACATGACACGCGCGCGCGCCGCGCTGACGCGTGCGTACAACTCGTCCAAAGCCGGTGGCGGCATCAATGCCGAGGCAATCGGCAATGCGGAAGGGTCGATCCGCAAGTCCACCGATGCGTTGGAACGCTTTGCCAACGCGCCTGTCCTGGAGGGGCTGGATGCCTCGACACGCGAAGCCATGGTCGCTGTCGCACGGGCACACAATGACGCTGTGCAACGGGGACTCGAAGCGTTGCGCAAGGATGATCCCGATGGTTTCGTGGCGATCAACGACAAGGACATCACGGCTACAGGCACGAAGTACTCGGCTGATGTCGAGCGTTTCGAGGCGCTCGCCACGCAGCACACGGAAGCCGTGATCGCCAGGATCAGCACCCGTTTCAACCGGGTGCTGATCCTGGTGTGTGTCGGCATGGTGGCGTCGGTGCTGCTGATCGTGGTCGTGCATCTGGCGCTGCGCAAGCTGGTTGTGGCGCCGCTGCACCTGGCGTGCGACCTGATCATGCGCGTGGCGGACGGCGATCTGACGATCAAGGTGCCCGAAGCCGGCCGCAATGAAATCGGACAATTGCTGCGCGCGCTGTCGCGAATGCAGCATGGGCTGACGGACACCGTGGCGAAGGTGCGGGCGGGCTCCGATGCGGTGACAACCGGCGCGAAGGAGATTGCCGCGGGCAATACCGACCTGTCGTCGCGTACCGAGCAGCAGTCTTCGGCGCTGGAGCAGACTGCCGCCAGCATGGAGGAATTGACGTCGACGGTGGCCAATAACGCGGAGAGCGCCACGCGCGCCAGCGGCTTGGCCCGCGACGCGGCGGATCTGGCATCGCGCGGTGGCGAGGTGGTGCGCGGCGTGGTGCAGACGATGAGCGAGATCAACGCCAGTTCGCAGAAGATCGTGGACATCATCGGCGTGATCGACGGCATCGCATTCCAGACCAACATCCTGGCACTCAATGCCGCCGTGGAAGCGGCACGTGCCGGCGAGCAGGGTCGCGGTTTCGCGGTGGTGGCTGGCGAGGTGCGCGCGCTGGCCCAGCGCAGCGCAGGGGCCGCCAAGGAGATCAAGTCATTGATCGATTCGTCTGTCGACAAGGTGGGCGCCGGCAGCGCGCAGGTAGAGCAGGCCGGCAGCACGATCGAGGACATCGTGGTGGCCGTGCGGCGACTGGCCGATACCGTCAATGAGATCTCGGCCGCATCGATCGAACAGTCATCGGGTATCTCGCAGGTCAGCGAGGCGGTGTCGCAGATGGAACAGGTGAACCAGCAGAACGCTGCCTTGGTGGAGCAGGCTGCTGCCGCCGCGGATTCGCTCGAATCCCAGGCCAACCAGCTTGCCGCTGCCGTGACAACGTTCAAGCTGGCGGCTTGATGGTTCGCCTGAGGGGCAACCTGAGGGGCCGCCTGAGGGGCCGCCTGAGGGGCCGCCCGAGGGGGATTTACCCGGGCGGGTGGCGTTAGCTGGCGAGTTGTTCCTCGACGAACGTCAGCCGGTCGTTGCCCCAGAACAATTCGCCATCGACGATGAAGCTTGGCGCGCCGAAGATACCGCGTGCCACGGCTTCTTCGGTCACCTGCTTGAGTTCGGCCTTGACCTCGGGGTCGTCGAGCATCGTCAGTGCCTCGCGCGGGTCGAATCCCGCCGCCACCAGCACCTTGCCGATCTCGTTCGGGTCGTTGAGGTTCTTGCCGTGTTCCCACATCGCGCTGAAGATCGCGTCGACATAGCGATGGAACTCGGCGTCGCCCTTGCGCTGGTAGCCGATCGCGCCACGCATCAGGGTCAGCGTGTTCACCGGAAAGAACGGGTTGTGCCGGAACGGTGCGTCGTAGCGCCGGGCCCAGCGTTCGGTATCGCCGGACGACCACTTGCTCTTGGCCGGAATCTCGGCCGGGCTATGGTTGCCCGTGGCCTTGAATACCCCGCCCAGCAGCATCGGCCGCCACACGATCGTGGCGCCGGTACGCGCCGCCACGCGAGGCAGTTCCTTGTACGCCAGGTACGAGTAAGGACTGCCGAAATCGAAGAAAAATTCCACCTGCTTGGTCATTGCATGTCTCCTTTGTGTCCGGCTTTGTGCTTCTTGGCAATGCTGGCTTGAGGGCGATTACCAGTGTTCGATCCAGGGACGCAGATCGAGTTCGTGGGTCCAGGCATCGCGTGGCTGTTGATGCAGCATCCAGTAAGTGTCCGCGATATGGTCCGGATTGACGATGCCGTCCTGTGCCCTGGTGGCGTAGCGGTCGGGGAAATTGTCGCGGATAAAGGCGGTGTCGATGGCGGCGTCGATGATCAGGTGGGCGACGTGGAGGTTCTTCGGGCCAAGTTCACGTGCCATGCTTTGCGCCAGCGCGCGCAGCGCGTGCTTCGCGCCCGAGAATGCCGACATGCCCTCGCGGCCGCGCGTGCTTGCAGTGGCGCCGGTGAAGAAAATCGACCCGCGCTGCCGGGGCACCATGACGCGCGCGGCTTCGCGGCCCATCAGGAAGCCTGCGAAACAGGCCATCTCCCAGACCTTGAAGTAGACGCGCGAGGTGGTTTCCAGAATCGGGAAATTCACGTTCGCGCCGATATTGAACACCGCGACTTCCAGTTGCCCGATATCGCGCTCAATGCGCTCGATCATGGCAACCGTTTCTTCTTCCTTGCGCGCGTCGCAGCCAAAGGCATGGGCCTCGCCGCCTTCGGCCCGAATCTGCTCGACCAGTGGCGCGAGTTTGTCGACATCGCGTCGGGTGACGCAGGCGACATAACCCTCGCGGGCAAAGCGGCGGGCGATGGCGCCCCCGGTGGCGTCGCCGGCGCCGACGACGAGGATGGCTTTCTTCTCAGGCACGGTGTCTCCTCCTGCCAGGTTGAATTTCGGAAAGGGTGCTGCGTGGAATGCCTTGGGTGTCCTGGGTGTTTGCGTAGTGGCTTGCATTATGACAGGAACGATCCCATACCGTATGACCTGAGAATCCGTCCTTGACTTTATATCGTACGATATATATCTTAAGATGCATCGTAAGACTTATTGGAGTGCAATCATGAGGGACTGCTTTGGTTCTGATGGTAGGGGTGAAGGTCGCCAAGGTCATCAAGGGCGGCATGGCGGACACGGGCATTGGCGCGGGCAGCGTCACGATGGCTTGCGCGTGCTGATCCACGCGATGGGCCGAGGTGGCAGCTTCTGGTCCCGTGGAGGCGGTGGGGATTGGGACGGCTCCGATGGCTTCGATGGCGAAAGCCTGCGCCGTGGCCGCAAGTTCAGCGCCGAGGATCTGCAACTGCTGTTGCTGTCGCTGCTAGAGGAAAAGCCGTCACACGGCTATGAGCTGATCAAGGCGCTGGAGGCGCGCACGGGCGGGTTCTACAAGCCGAGCCCGGGTGTGGTCTACCCCGCGCTGACCTTCCTGGAGGATCTCGGCTACGCAACGGTCGATACCGAGGGCAACAAGAAGCGCTACCAGTTGGCAGACGCCGGTCGCGCCTATCTGGAAGAGAACCGTGAGCGGCTGGAGCAGATGCTGGCACGGCTGCAGCACGTGGCGCGCAAGATGGACTGGATGCGCCGGGCCATGCGCGGCGAGCCGCAGCGCGAGCCCGAGCAGGGCGGATGGGTGCCCGAGTTCGTGGCGTCGCGGATGCGACTCAAGCAGGCGCTGGCGCTTCGCAGCGGTGTGTCTCCAGACGAGCAGCGCCGGATTGCCGCCATCCTGAGCCGCGCGGCGGATGACATCGAATCGGGAGACCAGAACGCATGAATGACGACCGCAATCTGACAGTCGAGCGCGTCCGCCATCCGCTCAAGATGCGCCTGCTCAAGGTGCTGCGCACGCACCGGGTATCGCCGCAGTTGCTGCGCGTGACACTGGGTGGCGAAGACCTCGCGGATTTCGTCTCGGGCTCGTTCGACGATCACATCAAGGTGTTTTTCCCGCCCCCGGGTGCGGAAAAGCCTGCGCTGCCAGAAGTGGGGGCCGACGGCATCCGTTTTCCGGAAGGGCAGCCCCGGCCAGAGACACGCGACTACACGCCCCGCCGATACGACAACACAGCCCGCGAACTCGACATCGAGTTCGTGCTGCATGGCGACGGGCCTGCTTCCACCTGGGCGGCGCAAGCGCAGCCGGGCCAGTATCTCGGCGTGGGCGGCCCACGCGGTTCGTTCGTGATCCCGCGCGGGTTCGACTGGCATCTGCTGATCGGCGACGACACCGCGCTGCCAGCCATGGCTCGTCGTATCGAGGAACTGGGCCCGGACGCCCGTGTGATCGTGGTGGCGGAGGTGTCGGATGCCTCGGCGCAGATTCCGCTCGCGACAGGGCCGAATGCGCAAGTGCACTGGGTGCACCGCGAAGGCCGGCCCGAAGGTAGCCAGCTTGCGCCGACGCTTCGCTGGCTCAGCTTGCCGCAGGGCGAAGGCTACGTCTGGGCTGCTGGCGAGGCCGCCGCGATGCGCGAGGTGCGCCAGTATCTGGTGGGCGAGCGCGGCATCGACAAGTCGCGTATTCGCGCATCGGCTTACTGGAAACGCGGCAATGCGGCGGTGCATGAAACGATCGACGACTGAAGAGTTGAATCGCGACATCTGAAATTTTTCGTCGCGGGCTCCGGCAGGGGCGTGGCGCGGATACACTAATCGCCACGCTCATCGACACAGGGATCTGCCATGCCGCGCCTTCGCCTGTCGCCATTGTTTGCCGTTGCCGCCGCCATCGCCGCCGCTGTTGGCACCGCGGCGTGCGCCCCCGACTCCGTGCGTAACTACGAGGCCCATGGCCTCAACAAATATCTGAACACGATCCAGGATGCGTGCGCCGACACGCGGCTTGGCAACCACAACCTGGGCGAGTGGCTGCGCAGCGGCACCACCGATAGCGACAGCGACTACGTCTACTGGCTCGACCAGACCTCCAGGCTTTACTACAGCCGCATCGATGTGCCGCAGTATCGCGACGCGATTGCCGGGTCGATGGGGGGTACCAAGTCCAATGCCGATGCGCTCGATTGCATCGTGCGCCATCTTCCTCCGGATCGTCCGACGCAGCCGCCCAGCGGCATGTTCCAGTAACGCAGCGCAACGCGCGTTGTTCGACGCGTGCAATTTATTGGTTGTGCGATCGCGCGCGTCTTGCTAAATTCAGTCCCCAGCGACCGAGACAACGGTCGCGACGTCGCTCGGACGGTTCCGGGCGCTTACGTAAAGGACTCCACATGACTGCCGATTCCGGCAAGCGCCGCTTTGCGCGCATCGATCGTCTCCCCCCGTACGTTTTCAATATCACCGCCGAGCTCAAGATGGCCGCCCGCCGCCGTGGCGAGGACATCATCGACATGAGCATGGGCAACCCCGATGGCGCCACGCCGCCGCATATCGTGGCCAAGCTCGTCGACGCCGCGCAGCGGCCGGACACGCACGGGTATTCGGCGTCGAAGGGCATCCCGCGGCTGCGTCGCGCGATCTCGCACTGGTACCGCGAACGCTATGACGTCGATATCGATCCGGACAAGGAAGCGATCGTCACGATCGGCTCGAAGGAAGGCCTTGCGCACCTGATGCTGGCCACGCTGGACCGTGGCGACACCGTGCTGGTGCCCGACCCCAGCTACCCGATCCATATCTATGGCGCGGTGATCGCGGGGGCAGACATCCGTTCAGTGCCGCTGACGCCGGGTATCGACTTCTTCGCCGAACTGGAACGCGCGATTCGCGGCAGCTACCCGAAGCCCAAGATGATCGTGCTGGGTTTCCCGTCCAACCCGACGGCGGCCTGCGTGGAGCTCGATTTCTTCGAACGTGTGATTGCGCTGGCGCGCAAGCACGACATCTTCGTGGTGCACGACCTGGCTTATGCCGATATCGTCTTCGATGGCTGGAAGGCGCCGTCGATCATGCAGGTGCCGGGCGCGAAGGACATCGCGGTGGAGTTCTTCACGCTGTCCAAGAGCTACAACATGGCGGGATGGCGGATTGGCTTCATGGTCGGCAATCCCGACCTCGTGGCCGCGCTGACGCGTATCAAGAGCTATCACGACTACGGTACGTTCACACCGCTGCAGGTGGCGGCGATCGCCGCGCTCGAGGGTGACCAGCAGTGCGTAAAGGAAATTGCCGCCCAGTACCAGTCGCGCCGCGACGTGCTGGCACGCGGGCTGATCGAGTCGGGCTGGCCAGTCGATATTCCAAAGGCTTCGATGTACATCTGGGCCCGCATCCCGGAACCCTATCGCGCGCTCGGCTCGTTGGAGTTTTCCAAACAACTGCTGGCCAAGGCCAAGGTATCCGTATCCCCCGGTATCGGGTTTGGTGACTACGGCGATGAGTACGTGCGATTCGCGTTGATCGAGAACGAATCGCGTATCCGTCAGGCCGTGCGCGGGATCAAGGCGATGTTCCGCGCGGATGGGCTGGTGACGGCGCCAGGCGGCTGATCTGCAGTTGGTTTTTTCCCCTCTTCCGCGAGCGGAAGAGGGGAGCCAGCAATCGGCAACACCCAACCTCAGAAATATCCCACGAACCGTTTCATGATCGGCGATAGCGCATCCGCGCGATGCGCCATCAGGATGCGGCTGCCTGCGTCGGGCCCGGCGATGGCGCGGTATGCCACGCCGGGGATGCCCGTGCGCGCGTAGATCGCCGGTAGCACCGACACCCCCGCACCACTGGCTACCAGACCGATGATCGTGGTGGCCTCGCGCGCTTCCTGCGCGACATTCGGCGCGAATCCGGCGCGATTGCACAGTGTGGTCACGTGGTCGAACAGGCCGCAGCCGAGTCCGCGGGGAAATAGCAGGAACTTCTCGCCGGACAGTTCACTGATGTCAATCTCTGTCTGCTCATTCGATCGCGCCAACGGGTGGCCGACCGGTAGCACCGCCACCAGACGGTCCGCCAGGACTTCCCGCACTTCAATACGCGCCGGTGGCCGGAACTGAGGTGAGGGACGCAGGAATCCAATGTCGACTTCGCCACTTTCGAGTTGCTGGAGTTGCTGGCCGGTGGACATGTGCACCAGTTCAAGCCGGGCATGGCGATGTGCCTCGCGGAAGGCGTGCACGGCGCGCGGAAAGACATCCTGCATCGGCACCGACGCCGTGAATCCCACCCGTATCTCTCCTGCTTCGCCGGAGGCCACCTGCCTGACCACGTCACGCGCTTCGTCGAGATTGGCCAGCGCCGCCCGTGCCTTGTCCAGGAACAGTTCTCCGGCCGGCGTTAGCGCCACGTGATGGCGCGACCGTTCCAGCAGCGGGCTGCCCAGTTCATCTTCCAGTGCCTTGATCTGGATGCTGAGCGGCGGCTGGCTGACATGCAGCCGGCGGGCGGCCTCGCTGAAGCTCAGCGCCTCGGCCACGGCCACGAAATAGCGAAGTTGGCGAAAGTCCATTGATACGAATTCGAAATAACGAGCCACCTGAAAACATATTGGACAGTATCACGACCCGCGCCGAGAATGTGCCAGGAGATTAATAACATCTGGAGACATCATGCTGCGCGGGCTCGCTCGTATTCATGTTTTGCAGGGCGGGAGCCGCCCGATTCTGGCCGCAATGCTGGCCACCGCGCTGGCAATCGGCGCCCAGACGGCCCGCGCCGACGCGTATCCCGACCATCCGATCCGACTGGTCGTGCCGTATGCGGCGGGCGGCGCGGTCGATATCGTGGCTCGCTCGGTTGGCCAGCGTATGAGCCAGCAACTCAAGCAGCCGATCATCGTCGATAACCGCCCCGGCGCCAGCACCAATATCGGCATGGACTTCGTGGCCAAGGCCCCGGCCGACGGCTACACGATCATGATGGCCTCGAACAGCCTGGCGACGAACGCGGCGCTGTTCAACAAACTCAGCTTCAACCCGGCCACGGATTTCGCGCCAGTGGCGCGGATTGGCGAGGCATCGCTGGTGGTGGTCGTGCCGGCCAAGTCGAACATCACATCGATGAAGGGGCTGATCGCCCAGGCCAAGGCGGAACCGGGCAAGCTTAGCTTCGGTTCGGCCGGCAACGGCAGCTCGGGCCACCTTGCAGGCGAAATGCTCAAGGAGTCCGCTGGCATAGACGTGCTGCACGTTCCATACAAAGGCGGCGCGCCCGCCATTACCGACCTGATCGGCGAACGCCTGACGTTCATGCCGATCAATCCGCTTGAAGTGATCAGCCATATCAAGTCCGGCACGTTGCGGCCGCTGGCGGTGGCCAGCGCCAGCCGTTCGGCGTTGCTGCCCAATGTCCCGACTTCGAAGGAGGAAGGGCTGCCCGCCTTTACGGCCTCGGTCTGGTGGGGACTCGTGGCGCCCGCCAAGACGCCCGCGCCGGTCGTCAAGGCGCTGAACTCGGCGGCCAACGCCGCGTTGAACGATGCCGACGTGCGCAAGCAGCTTGGTCAGCTTGGTGTGACGATCGTCTCAGGCACGCCCGAGCAGTTCGGCCAGTTCATCCGCTCGGAAACCACGACCTGGACCGGGGTGATCCGCAAGGCTGGGATTACCGCCGACTGAGGGGCTGACTGAGTGGCCAACTGAGCGGCCAACTGAGCGGCCGATCGAGGCCGCATCCGGGCGCCTGACTGCGCCCATTCTCTCGAAAACGTTTTTCGTATTGCCATGTCCGTACAACAAGCATCGGCTGCAAAGCCCTCCATCCTGGTGGTCAGCGCCCACGCCGCTGATTTTGTCTGGCGCGCGGGCGGTGCCATCGCGCTTTACGCCGAGCGTGGTTATCACGTGCGCATCGTGTGCCTGTCGTTCGGCGAGCGCGGCGAGTCCGCGAAGATGTGGCGGCAGCCGGGCATGACGATGGACCGGGTCAAGGTCGCGCGTCGCGAGGAAGCCGAACGCGCCGCCGAGATCCTGGGCGGCACGCTCGAATGCTTCGATCTGGGCGACTATCCGCTGCGCGTGCCCGACGAAGCGCTGCTGCGGCTGGCCGACATCTACCGCGACATTCGCCCGGAACTGGTGCTGACGCACTCGCGTGAAGACATCTATAACTTCGACCACCCACTGGCCACTCACGTGGCGCAGGAAGCGCGCATCATCGCCCAGGCGCATGGCTACAAGCCCGAGGTGCCGGTGATCGGCGCGCCGCCCGTGTTCCTGTTCGAGCCGCACCAGCCGGAGCAGTGCAACTGGAAGCCGGATGTGCTGCTCGATATCTCAGCGGTCTGGGAGAAGAAGCAGCGCGCGTTCACGACGATGGCCGCGCAGGAGCACCTGTGGGAGTACTACACTCGCGTCGCGCTTCAGCGGGGCGCGCAGGCAACGCGCAATTCCGATCGCAAGATTACCTACGGTGAGGGCTACGCCCGCATTTTCCCGCAAGTCTCGGAGGTCCTGGCATGAGAACCGTCGCTTATCGCAATATCCTGCGCGCCGAGTCGCGTGATGTCGAAGCGCTGGGCAAGTTCGGCGTGGCGACGGTGCATGAGGCCCAGCGCCGTACCGGGCTGATGAAGCCATATCTGCGGCCGATCCAGTCCGGTTCGGCAATCTCGGGCTGTGCCGTCACGGCGCTGATGCATCCCGGTGACAACTGGATGATCCATGTGGCCGTGGAAATGGTTCAGCCCGGCGATGTGCTGGTGGTGGGCCTGGTGAGCGACTGCACCGACGGCGTGTTTGGCGATCTGCTGGCAACGTCGCTGAAGGCGCGCGGCGCGCGCGGGCTGATCATCGATTGCGGTGTGCGTGACGTGTCGACGCTGAATGCCATGGGCTTTCCGGTCTGGTCCCGCGCGATTTCCGCGCAGGGCGCGGTCAAGGAGACCGTGGGCGCGGTCAACGTACCGGTGGTCTGCGCCGGCACGCTGGTACGACCCGGGGATGTGATCGTCGCGGACGATGACGGTGTGGTCGTCGTGGCGCGACCGCAAGCGGCGGACATCGCCGCGAAGGCGGCCGAGCGGGAGGCGCTGGAAGCTGGCAAGCGCGAGAAGCTGGCCTCCGGCGTGCTGGGCGTCGACATGTACAACATGCGTCCGGGGCTGGCTGAAAAGGGTCTGGTGTACCTCGATCAGACTGTCGACTGGTACAGCGGCGCCAACGAAGCCTGAGACCCCGGAGCCGGCGTCTCGGCGCGCCGGGTTTCGCATCTGGTATAAGACGTCCCACGAGATGACGATCGTTGCCGCCGGAATCGGCGGTAGCGATGCCAGGGGACACAGATGGAATTGCGCCAGCTTCAATACTTCGTGCGAGTGGTCGAACTCGGCAGCATGAGCCGGGCGGCGCTTGAGCTCGACATGGTGCAATCGGCTGTCAGCCAGCAGATCAGCCGGCTCGAGAGCGAACTGGCCACGCGCCTGCTGCGCCGGACGCCACACGGCGTGACGCCGACTGAAGCGGGCCTTGCGTTCTTTCACGAAGCCCAGCTGACGCTGCGGCACGCGGAGCAGGCGCGCCGCGCCGCGCATCAGGCGCGGCTGACCGGTACGGTCAGTGTCGGGCTGGCGCCGACCACGGCCTCGGTGATCGGTGTGCCGCTGATTCGCGCGATGCGCGAGCGCTATCCCGACGTGCGACTGCATATTGTCGAAAGCCTGTCGGGACACCTGACCGCGATGCTCAATGCGCGCCAGCTCGATCTGGCCGTGTTGTTCGATACGCATGCCGCGCGGCGCTGGACGGTCATGCCGCTGCTCGAGGAAACGCTCTTCCTGATTCAGTCCCGCAATGCCTTGCCGCAGGGCAAGGCCGAGCCGCCCACGCGTCTGACCATGGCCGATCTTTCCGAGGTGCCGCTGATCATGCCCACCGGTGTTCATGGTCTGCGCAGCACGCTCGATGCGGCATTCTCCCGGGCCAAGGTTGTGCCGCATGTCACGCAGGAGATCGATTCGCTGGCGATGCTGATGGATGCCGTCGACATGGGCTTCGGCACCACGCTGCAACCATGGGCGGCAGTGGGGCGCTATCCCGATGCGGAAACGCGATTTCACCTGGCGCAGATCGACGATCCGCAGGTAGGTCGTCAGAACCTGCTTTGCAGTTTGTCGGACGATGAGTTGTCACCCGCTGCGCTGGCGCTGCGGGTGGTGCTGGCCGATACGGCGCGTGGTCTGGTGCGATCGGGAGGTTGGCGCGGGGCACGGCTGCTAGAGGCACTATCAAAATGATTCTGGCGTCGTTGCGCGCCCTTGGCCAGTCCACTTGTACTGTCTGCGGCCGCCCCCTTGCAGGGCGCGCATGTGCTCGCAGGCACATGCCGTTCCGCAGGCGGCTCGCATACGAGCCGAAACCCCTGCTTCACCCTAGCCAGAACCGCTTCGCTTCATTTTGATTGCGGCTCCTAGGCTTTTCTCCTCTCCCCACGCCTGGGCCAATCACCCGGGCCGATCAGTTCGGCATCCCCTTGTTGTCCTGCTTCTCTTCCTTGAACTGAAGCTGGAGCTGATGCAGACGCGCATCGACTTCGGACAGCGTGTAGAAGTCGCCATCACCGGCCTTGCGCGCGATCTGGAGTTGTTCGATAGCGGCCTGGTACGAGCCATCCATCGCATACTTCTCGGCCATCGCCTGATGCTGCTGCAGGCGCTTGCCTTGCGCCGCGTAGGCGCGCGCGAGCAACTCCCACCATTCGGATCGGCTGGTTTCCTCGCGCGTGCGGGACCGCAGGAACGTTACGGCGTCGTCTAGCTTGTTCGCTGCGACAAGCGTGTCCGCATAGGCCAGCGCCGCCGCATGAGACAGCGGAAACGCGCGCATCGTGGCCAACGCCTGCGTCAGCGCATCCTGCGTCCTCCCCTCGGCACGCGCCAGCTCCACCGCCATCACATCCAGCATCGGACTGCCCGACGTCGCACCCGGGATATTGCCGTAGAGGCGACGCGCCTCCGCAAGCGCCTTCTCGGCATCGGCAAAACGGCCCAGCCGCTGATTGGCGAAGGCGATGCCGTAGTAGACCGCCGGCAGTCGCACCGCCGACGTGTTGCTGTTCACCTGGGCCTGGAAGACGGCCAGCACGTTGCGCACATCGTTCGGTGTGGGCTCCTGAATCACGCGTGCCCGCGCGCGGGCGAACTCGTACTCGGGCGTGTTCGGTACCTTGTGCGGCGGCACGTGACTCACGCGGTCCTGCATGTCGGCGATACGCTCGGACGTCAGCGGGTGGGTCCGCACATAGGCCGGGACGGAATTGTCCGAGATGCCCATCACGCGTTGCAGGCGCTGGAAGAAATCGGGCATCCCCTGGGGATCGAATCCCGCCGCCGTCATGATCTGGAAGCCAACGCGGTCGGCCTCGCGCTCGGCGCCGCGAGAAAACGAAAGCTGGTTCGCGACGGCCGCGCCCTGCCCGCCCATCGCCAGCGCCGCCGCGGCATCGCCGCTCTTGGTGGCGGCCAGGCCGGCCAGCACCATCGAGGCCAGCGCGATCCACATCGACTGGTTCTGATTGGTGATGCCGCGCGCGATGTGCCGTTGCATCACGTGGCCGATTTCGTGCCCCAGCACCGACGCCAGTTCGGATTCGGTCTCCGACTGCACCAGCAGCCCGGTATGCACGCCGATGTAGCCACCCGGCATGGCAAAGGCATTGATCGAGCGATCCCGCACGCCAAACAGCTCGAAACCGGTGGCAAAGGTGCCCGAACCATTCGAGCCCGAGATGTTCTGCCGGCGCGCCGCCTGAACGAGCCTGTAACCAAGCGCATTCAGGTAGTCGTTCATAAGCGGGTCGGAGACATAGTCGGGATCCCGGCGGATGTCACGCATGATCCGGTCGCCGAGGCGCTTTTCCATGTCCGGCGACAGCGAGGCCGTCGACGGATCACCAAGATCGGGCAACTGATTGCCTGAACTCTCCACCACCGTGTTGGCGCTGCGCAGCCCAAATTCGGACTTCTGGCCGGCCCGCACGCTCCGGCTAAGGTTGTCGTAGACCTGATCGCTGGCGTCGCTTGGAGGGGGGGGCGCGGCCGGGGCGCTGCTCGTCGTGCCCGGCGGCTTTGCGGACGTCCCCTGCACGCCCTGAGGCCACGCCGGAGCAGCCATTGTCAGCACCAGCACGGCGGCAAGCGCACGCGACATATGTGATGCGCGCGAGGCTGGCGCTGCGGCTGCGAGTGGGTGAGCACTCAGCCGGGCTGGCAGGCGGAAAGGCCGGAGGGTCTTGGGCATGTTGCTATGATAGCGGCCTGCGGATGACGTTCCCATCGGGCAAGCCCCAGCACACATTTCCTCCTGTTTCGCCATGAGCCAGCTCACACATTTCGACAACGCCGGACAAGCCCATATGGTCGACGTCGGCAACAAGGCCAACACCCATCGCGTCGCCGTGGCAACCGGCACGATCACGATGCTGCCCGCGACCTTCGCGCTGGTGCGCGACGGCAACGCCAAGAAAGGCGACGTGCTCGGCATCGCCCGCGTGGCGGCGATCATGGCCACCAAGCGAACCGCCGACCTGATCCCGCTCTGCCATCCAATTGGCCTGACCAAGGTGGCGGTCGACTTCGCACTCGACGAACCGAGTTCGACAATCGCCTGCATCGTCCGCACCGAGACCCACGGCCAGACCGGCGTGGAGATGGAAGCGCTGACCGGCGTGCAGGTCGCCCTGTTGACCATCTACGACATGTGCAAGGCGGTGGACCGGGGGATGGTGATGGGGAATGTGAAGCTGCTGGAAAAGCATGGCGGCAAGTCGGGCGACTGGGTGGCGGGCACCGCATAACGACACCGCTGCATAGCCGGGCTTTGCCTTCCCGATCACCGACGCCGCTTATGCCGCACTGAAATATCGCATATGACATTAATGTCGTAACTGCATTCGACCACCGCTACCGTCGCGCCTATATTGGAACGAACGTTTTTACGCCGGGGACAACAGCCACCTGAGGGGAGGTGGAAAAGTGAAGACACTCCTGATGCTAGCGGCCGCTTGTGCCGCGCTAGGTGCCGGCATGGCCCATGCCGGTAATGGTCCGAGAGATATGTACCTGGATGGCGCGAGGACGCCAGATCCGTACACCGATGGCGCCAAGGCCACCCGCTTTGACGTCTATACCGATGGGGCAAGTGTGCTTGGCAAACGTGACGTGTTCAGCGATGGCGCGAGCACCATTGACAAGCGAGACACATTCACCGACGGCGCCTGAAAGGCGTCTTCACGGGTGGCGAGATGGGCGCCGGAATACCAGGCCAGGGAAACGTCCCTGGCTTTTTCTTGTGCTCATAAGCCGGCACCCATGACAGCTTGGGACGGGCCAAGGCAGTCAATGTCACCCATGACGTACCGTGGACGTATCGTGATTCACGACACCGGACCGCCACGTACCTGTCACCGCATATCCCGCCCGTAATAAAGGTAACGCCACATTTCGGAATGATCCAGGCTACCCCTGCCTGAGGCAAATTGCTATTCAATGTAATTGGATTGACGCGCGCCGCCGGCCTCGGTACGCGGGATCAGGACAAGGCGCGTTAACGGCAAGACAGGCCAGGCAGGGGGTACATCATGAACGGGCGCAAGCTTTGCCAGATAGCGCTGGTGGCAGCGGCGGCATTGGCGATCGTCAGCACGTCCGCGCAGGCGCACGGCGGTGGACACGGCGGCGGAGGCGGACACGCGCATGTTGGTGTCGGCGTCGTCGTCGGACCGGGTTGGGGCTGGGGCTGGGGTCCTGGATGGGGCTGGGGCCCCGGCTGGTATGCGCCCTATGGTCCTTACTACTATCCCGGCTACTACCCGCCTTACTATCCGCCCGCCGCAGCGGTCGCCCCTTCCGAGCCTCCGCAATACGTCGAACAGGGCAACGTGAGCAACCACGGCGCGCCCGGCGACGCCAATGCGTGGTGGTACCACTGCAGCCGGCCGGAGGGCTATTACCCCTACGTCAAGGATTGCCCTGGAGGATGGCAACGCGTGCCGCCACAGCAGCCGTCGTCTTCAAATCCCTCTAACCCCGGAGTGTCTTCATGAATTTGCGTACCCTGAGCTTGCTGACCCTGGCCGCGACAGCCTCGCTGGGCCTGGGAGCCTGCGCGGTGATGCCATCCGGGCCTACGGTGATGGCGTTGCCAGGCTCCAACAAGACGTTCGACCAGTTCCGCGGTGACGACTACAACTGTCGCCAATTCGCATTCCAGCAGATCGGTGGAACCACGGCCCAGCAAAACGCCAACGCAGCAGCGGTGGGTAGCACGGTGGTCGGGACTGCGCTCGGCGCCGCGGCCGGCGCGGCATTCGGTGGCGGCAGCGGCG